>JACCVZ010000371.1 GCA_013697905.1 Nocardioidaceae bacterium | reverse complement strand
GCGCCGGCGCTTCGGCCCAGGCGCCCAATCGCTGCTCACGAGTCCCGCCCGCTCGAGCCGGTGCAGTGCGGGATAGACCGTGCCCTCTGGAAGGTCGAACACCCCACCACTGCGCTCACGCAGGATCGCGATCAGGGCGTACCCATGAGCTGGGCGCACAGACAGTGCTCCTAAGAGCAGGCCGTCGAGATGGCCACGCAGCTTCTCTGCCTTCGTCACCCCACTAGCATTACCTAGACAGGCTAGGGAAACAACCCCGCGGCAGGCAACGGCCCCGCACGATGAAGCTAATCGGAAGGAGCAGGGGGCCGGGATCCGGTTTCGACGGCTTGCCGAACTCGGTCACGACACTCATCATCGATGAGGCCTAGCGCATGAGCGTCGTCTGCGGCTGCCGCGCTGTCAGGCACCAGGAGCATTCTGACGCGGGCGTCGAGCAGTTCCGCGACGAGTTGTCGTACTCGATCACTGCGGATGGGCGACATCGGCTGCACGTCACGGATGTAGACGGCGTGTACGCGCTCCGGATGTGCCCGCCCCACCGCAGCGTATGCCGCCGGGTCGTCTTGGCCGCTGTCCCCGATCAAAACCCACGTCAAGTGGGGATGCTCCTTGAACAGCTCGGTGATCACGCGCGTCTTGAAGGCAACGCTCGCCTCCCGAAACAGCCACGCAGAGCTGGGACCCCAGTCCGTCATGAGAAGAGGGCCTTCGGGAAAGGCGTGACGAACCAAAAAGCGCTCAATGACCGGATGCAGATTCCATGCGCCGGTGGACACGTAGAAGACCTGCGCCGGACCTGCCATACCCGCTGTCAGCGCACGGTAGAACTCCGAAGCGCCAGCAATCTCCGCCCTGGCATGCTCGGGTATGAACAGCGTCGTGCGCACCGCAGCCACCAGGCGGGTCAGCCCGGTGTGGATGATGGTGTCGTCGATGTCGCTGACAATCCCCAGGCGAGCGGCGGGATCGACGACGAGCAGCCGACCCCGAGTGGAGTAGCCCGGTTCTCCGGCGATGCTGAACGTCACCCCATGCCATCCCGGCGAGACTTCGGGGAGCTCGAGTGTGGCCTCGATGTACCCCTCTGGGCCGGCGGTGGCGTGCAGCACCTGGCCAGCCACCTCGATAGAGACCTGTTCACCGGGAATATCTATGCTGAAGAAATGGGCCAGTGCGGCGAGTAGCGGCGCTGGTCGGTTCCGTTTGGCGTCTCGCCGGCTCAGCAGGACCCGGGCTCGGACATGAGCAGACCGGGTGGTCCCATAACTGATGTAGGGCGACACGATGTCGGGCTCCACCCGGGCCGCCGGCGCAAGAAGGCGCTGAGCCGACGGTCGACGGCACGCTCGGCACGAAACAGTCGCCGCGCGAGCGTCGCCCGCGCAGTCATCGCTGACGGTAGTCCGCGTCGGGGACGTCAGTGACGAACATAAAACCCGGCGCGTGCGTGATCGCGAACGGCGGCTTGGATGCCATCAGCGCGGCCTGAGGCGTTACCCCGCACGCCCAGAACACCGGGACATCACCGTCCTGGGCCTCGACCGCATCACCGAAGTCGGGCGACGATAGATCCCCGATACCGAGCGATGCCGGCGAACCGACGTGCACCGGCGCCCCATGAACGTTCGGCATCCGCGCAGTCACCTGCACCGCGGTCACGACCTGGGAGGCCGGAACCGGCCGCATCGACACCACCAGCGGTCCCGCCAGCCGCCCAGCAGGCCTGCACTGGATGGCGGTCCGATACATCGACACGTTGCTGTGCTGCTCGATGTTGCGCACTGGCACCCCGGCGTCCAGCAGCGCCGTCTCGAAGCTGAAGCTGCAGCCGATGAGGAACGTCACCAGGTCGGCTGCCCATAGGTCGACAACGTTGGTCGGCTCGTCGACGAGAACCCCATCCCGCCACACCCGATACCGTGGCAGGTCAGTCCGCAGGTCGGCGCCCGGCGCCAGCACCGTGGAGACTGCACCAGGGTCAGTCACATCGAGAAGCGGCACCGGCTTCGGGTTTCGCTGGCCGAACAGCAGCATGTCGAATGCCCACTCCTGTGGCAGCACGACCACATTTGCCTGCGCGTAACCCGACGCCCATCCGGTCGTCGGCACCGCCAGACCGTCCCGGTAGCGCCGGCGTGCCTGGTCCGGTGATGACGCAGCCGCCTCAGCCGCCCCGATTTCGGCAGAGGTATTTGTCGTCGTCATCACTCCTCCTCGGGATGGGCTCTGGGGCATCCCCGCCGGTAGGGCCGTCAGGCTCGACGGCCACGGACAGCGTCGAGCAACTCGACGAGCAGCCCAGCAGTGACCTCTCGTCGATCCGCGGAGTGAGAGTCAGAGCCACAAGATGGCGGTGAGACCGCATGTTGGTTAGTTTGCTGTCATGGACGAGCATCCCACCTCCGAGGGACAGCCGGCAAAGGGTTCAGCGGGTTCGTCGGCGCGGGACGCCGACGTGGCGCCACCGCCCGATGCGCAACTGAGTGGTCGCGCCAAGTTCCTCGGCGCTATGTTCTTGATGGCGACATCGGCGATCGGGCCCGGCTTCATCACTCAGACCACGACCTTTACCGCCGAGCTGCAGGCTGCTTTCGCGTTCGCGATTGTGGCGTCCATCCTCGTCGACATCGCCATCCAACTGAA
>JACCVZ010000296.1 GCA_013697905.1 Nocardioidaceae bacterium | reverse complement strand
CTCTCCCCCGGCTGTCAACGGCGCGAGCAAGAGATTGCGCGCCCCCCAGTGCTCCTCGTCGCCGAACTGCTCGTCGGCGTCCTCAGATGGCAGCGTCTGGGGGGAAAGGGCATCGAGGTGGACAGGGATGTCACGGCAGAAGCGCAAGGTTCCCTGCGGTGTCGAGGCTTCCAAGAGCGAGTGCCACATCTGTACCGGTTGGCGGCGGCCGACGAGTGCCTGCACGGAAGGATCGCCGCCGTAGGCAACGCCGACCATGTCGTCCTGCTCAGCGAGATGGATGACGACCGCCCGGCACTGCAGCAGGTCGTACAGCGATTCGCAAAAGCCGTCCAGCGCGGATCGCAGGTCGGTGGTGGCGTGCAGGTCCGACAGCGTACGGTGCACTCGGCGCACCACTTCCGCCTTCAAACCTGCGCCATCGATCACGGCGTCATCCTCGCGAAATGTGCGCTCTCCGGAGCCAGGGACGTCGAGCTGAAAGGGATTCTCAGCGTGCATAACGGGGTGTCAACTCGGGTCCCTCCGGTCCCAGCACAAAAGCGACTCTACCGGCTACCGGCTGTTATGCAACCGCAACGCTACTTTCTCCTCCGGACGGGCCGCCTTCACTTCACGTGTGGACGGACCCAGAGGGCGTAGGCGGCCACCGCCGCAGCAGCTGCAACGTTCAAGGAGTCGACGCCCGCGGCCATGGGGATCCGAGCACGGACGTCAGCGGACTGCTGCCATCGTTCGCTCATCCCTGGTCCTTCCGAACCCACGATCAGCGCAGTCTTGCCGCCGCCAGCAGGGGCGGCCACGTCGATCGCGTCGCCATCGAGCGTGAGCGCAACGGTGGTGAACCCGGCTGCTGCCAGCACCTCGATCGCGTCGTACCAGTCGTCGACTCGTGTCCAGGGCAGCGAGAACACCGCTCCCATAGAAACCTTGATCGCCCGTCGGTAGAGCGGGTCAGCACAACGCGGCGACAGCAGCGCCGCGTCGGCACCGAGCGCGGCCGTGCTGCGCAGGATTGCCCCGACGTTGGTGTGGTCCACGACGTCTTCGAGGACGACGACGCGGGTGGCGTGGCGCAGCACGTCAGCAACCTTTGGCAGCGGCCGTCGCCGCAGCGACGCCAGCGCCCCCCGGTGCACGTGGAACCCGGTGATGGTCTCGGCGTCCGCCTCGGAGACGACGTAGCAGGGCACGTCGCCGGCTTGCGCGAGCTCGTCGGCCAGACCTTCCAGCCAACGCTCTGCCATCAGGAACGACCGCGCCTCGAACCCGGCCTCAACACTTCGGCGCACCACCTTTTCGCCCTCGGCGATGAAGAGGCCGTGGGCGCTCTCGAGACTCTTGCGAAGCGAGGTGTCGCGCAGGCTGCGGTAGTCGTCCAGCCGAGGGTCGGCTGGGTCGTCGACCCGGATCAGCTCCGCCATGACGACCATCATGCTCGGGCTCGGACGGCAGCTAGGCGGGGGCTCGACCGGTCAGGTCGCGCCAGCCCGCACCCTCGAGGGACGACAGCTCGCTCGCGACCGCCACCACCTCGCCCATCACGATGGTGGCCGGCGGCCGAATCTGGTGGCGTTCGACGTCACCAGCCAGCTTCTCGAGCGTCGTGAAGACAGTGCGCTGGGTCGCCATCGACCCGTCCTGCACAACCGCGCACGGCGTCTGTGGGGAGCGGCCTCCCGCCCGCAGGGCAACGGATATCTCGGGTAAGATCGTGACGGCCATCAACATCACCACGGTGCCGCGCAACCGTGCCACCGCATCCCAATCCACCAGCGACTCAGGATGTCCGGGCGGCAGGTGACCAGAGATGACCGTGACGTCGTGCGCCACTCCCCTGTGCGTCACGGGTATCCCCGCCAGCGCGGGCACCGAGAACGCGCTGGTGATGCCGGGTACCACGCACCACGGCACCCCCGCCGCCGCGCACGCCTGTGCCTCCTCGAATCCGCGACCGAAGACGAAGGAGTCGCCACCCTTGAAGCGGACGACGCTCTTGCCGTGTCGGGCCCTGTCGATCATCAGGGCGTTGATCGACTCCTGGCTCGCCGCGCGCCCCCGCGGCAGCTTGGTGGCGTCGATGACCTCCACGTCGGGTGCCAGCTCGGCGAGCAGGGCGCTGGGGGCCAGCCGATCCGCGATGACGACGTCGGCCTCCTGCAGCGCACGACGACCGGCAACGGTGATCAGGTCGGGGTCTCCCGGACCACCGCCGACGAGGGTAATCCCCGGCGTACGCGTCTGGTCCTTGCGAGCCACGATCTCACCGCTGCGGAGCCGGCTCAGGATCTCGTCTCGCACCGATGCTGATCGTCGGGGGTCGCGGCTGCCGAGCACGGCGACGGTGAGCGGCCCGTGTGTCCCGACGGCCGGCGTCCAAGCGGTGGCCGCCTCTGCGTCATCGCTGCGGACGCAGAAGACACGCCGTTCGTCGGCGTCGCGCGACACCTGCCGGTTGACCTCGGGCACGTTGGTCGTGACCACGACGTACCATGCGCCGTCCAGGTCAGAGGACTCGTAACGGCGCGGTGTCCAGGTGATCTCGCCCGACAGCGCGTGCCCCTCGACCGCCGGTGTCGTCTCCGGGGAGACGACCTCGACGCAAGCGCCAGCAGCCACCAATGCCGGCACCCGTCGCTGCGCCACCTTCCCGCCCCCGACAACGACGACACGTCGGCCCGCGAGGCGCAGCCCGGCCGGGTACGGCGCAGGGTCGGAGACGGGCGGCATCCAGTCACGGTAGGTCGGCCGCCCAGCGGCGCCGGGCGCGTCTCACCAGGCGATCCTTTGACTGCGAGCACCCGTGCGCAAGGATGGACGCCATGAGCCTCGAGCGAACCATTGCCGAAGACCCGTACGCCAAGCTGCCGCCGGTGCCTGCGTTCAGTGTGACCAGTGACGACCTGACCGACGGTCAGCCACTGCGCGACGACCACGTCGCCGACAAGGGCAACACGTCACCACATCTGTCGTGGAGCGGTTTCCCGGAGGGGACCAAGAGCTTCGTCGTCACCTGCTACGACCCGGATGCACCGACTCCTTCGGGTTTCTGGCACTGGATCGCGGTCGACATCCCCGCCGACGTGACCGAGCTTCCCACCGGTGCCGCCGCCGCCGGGATGCCCGACGGCGTCCTCCAGATCCGCAACGACACCGGGGAGGAAGGATTCTCCGGCGCGGCGCCGCCCGAGGGTGACCATCCACACCGTTATTACTTCGTCGTGCACGCCGTGAGCGAAGACAAGCTCGGCGTGGGGATGGACGCAACTCCTGCGGTGGTCTCGTTCAACCTCGCCTTCAAGACGCTGGCACGCGCGCAGATCGTCGGCACCTACCAGCACTGACCCCACGGGTGGCAGACTGACCCGTTGTGCGCGCGACGGGGTCCCTCTGGTTCGCCGTGGCCCAGCGGAGCTTCCGGCGCTACTCGACGTACCGGGCTGCGACGCTCGCCGGCATCTTCACCAACTGCGTCTTCGGGCTGATCATCTGCTTCGTCTACATCGCAGTGTGGGAGCAGAACCCGGATGCGGGCGGGTACGACCGCACAGACGCCATCACCTATGTCTGGCTCGGCCAGGCGATGATCATGACCGTCGCGGTGTGGAACGGCGGGGCCACCGACGACCTGGCCGCCCGCATCAGGACCGG
>JACCVZ010000366.1 GCA_013697905.1 Nocardioidaceae bacterium | reverse complement strand
GACGCTGAACGCCGACGTGCTGGCGCTGCAGGAGGTCGACCGCGACCAGCCCCGGTCACTCGGCGCCGACCTGACCAACATCGCGGCCGAGGCAATGCGTGCGACCGAGCATCGCTTCGTCGCGGCCCTTTCCGGTACGCCGGAGGCGACCTGGGCAGCCGCCACCGGCGATGAGCAGCCCGGCACAGCGGCGTACGGTATCGCGCTGTTGTCGCGCTTTCCCGTGCGTGGCTGGCAGGTGCTGCGGCTGCCACCGCTACGCATGCCGGTGCCGTTGTGGCACGGCCGCCTGCGGCCCGACGTGGTGCGCGACGAGGCCCGGGTCGCGGTCATGGCAACGGTTTCGACGCCCCGTGGTGACGTGCTGGTCGCGACGACGCACCTGTCGTTCCTGCGCGGCTGGAACGTCGTCCAGCTGCGGCGGGTGGTGCGCGCCGTCTCGGGGTACGCCGGGCCGACAATCGTGTTGGGCGACCTCAACATGCAGCCTGCGCTGGCACACCGGGTGACCGGGATGGACGCAGTCGCCACGGCACTCACGTTCCCGGCGGATCAGCCGCGACGGCAGATCGACCACATTTTCGTGCGCGGGCTCTCCAGTAGCGGCTCCGGCGAGGCGGTCGAGCTCCCGCTCTCGGACCATCTGGCGCTCGTGGTCGACCTGCTCGACTGACGTGGCTCGAGCTGTGCTTCTCACGTGTCCCCGTCAGGAGGTGCGCGCACGCCGCATCAGGATTGGTCGAGCAGGTTGTAGCCGCCGACGTTATGTTGAGGGCGATTGGCCCGGTCCGGGCGATGTGGCCATGGCAGGAAGAAGGTTCTACCCGATGTCGGAGCGCTGGTACAAGGAAGCGGTCATCTACTGCCTCGAGGTTGAGTCCTTCCAAGACTCCGACGGCGACGGGTACGGGGACCTGCGCGGGTTGATCAGCCGGCTGGACTACCTGTCACGCCTGGGCGTCACCTGCCTGTGGCTCAACCCGGTTCATCCCACTCCTCATCGCGACGACGGGTACGACGTCTCCGACTACTACGGCGTCGACCCGCGGCTCGGCACCCTTGGCGACTTCGCCGAGCTGGCACAGCAGGCCCGGCAGCGAGGCATCCGGTTGCTGCTCGACCTCGTCGTCAACCACACCTCGGATCAACACCCCTGGTTCCGGTCCGCGCGACGTGACAAGGAGTCGCCGTACCGCGACTGGTACATCTGGAGCGACTCCGAGCCCCTCGATCGTCAGCAGGGCATCGTCTTTCCCGGCGAGCAGACGGAGACGTGGTCCTTCGACGACGAGTCGAAGGCGTGGTACTTCCACCGCTTCTACGACTTCCAACCGGACCTGAACTGGTCAAACCCAGCGGTGCGCGCGGAGATCAAGAAGGTGATGGGCTTCTGGCTGCAGCTGGGCGCGTCCGGGTTCCGGATCGATGCCGCCCCCTTCGTGCTGGAGCAGGTCGAGGCCGGCATCGACCCAGGCCCCCTGGACTTCTCGATCCTCGACGACTGGCGCCAAGACGTGCAGTGGCAAAGCGGAGACGCGGTCCTGTTGTGCGAGGCAAACGTGGGGCCCGAAGACCTGCCGACATATTGTGCTGGACGGACCGACGGTCCGAACGACCGTGCCCACATGCTGTTCGCGTTTCTGCTGAACACCAAGCTCTGGCTCGCGTTGGCTCGCCGCGACAGCGAACCGCTTGTGGAGGCGCTCCAGGCGTTGCCTCGACTGCCGGCCATGGCCCAGTGGGCCAGCTTCCTGCGCAACCATGACGAGCTCGACCTGAGCAAGCTCACCGACGAGCAACGCAACGACGTGTTCCGTGCGTTCGCACCCAAGCAGGACATGCGCATCTACGGACGCGGCATCCGCCGTCGGCTGACGCCGATGTTCGGTGGTGACCGCCGGCACATCGAGCTGGCGTACTCGTTGCAGTTCAGCATGCCTGGCACGCCGGTTGTCAGGTACGGCGAGGAGATCGGGATGGCTGAGAACCTGGCGCTGTCCGGGCGCAACGCGATCCGCACGCCTATGCAGTGGGACGACGGCCCGGCCGG
>JACCVZ010000285.1 GCA_013697905.1 Nocardioidaceae bacterium | reverse complement strand
CACGGGCTTGGTCAGGCTCGCATGTGGTCACTACGGCGCCAACACTTATGGTCGGACTTTGACCGCGTCCTGCGTGTCATAGGGCGCGCGTCTCCGCGGGCCTGATGAAATACCCATCTTTGCATCTTGCGCGGCTAAGCGGTGTTGGGTTACCGCTGACAGCCAGCTAGTGCTTCCGATTGACTTGCTGGCCGTTGTGCCAGACCGTGCAGATGCGATTCTCGAGCCCGACGACCTCGAGGTCGGTGCCCTGCAGGGCAACGATGTCCGCGCGCTTGCCAGGGGTGAGCTCGCCGCGGTCGTGATCCACTCGGAGAAGTTTTGCTGCATCCAGGGTGGCTGCTCGGAACGCTCTCTTGCGGCCGAGTCCTGCCGCAGAGAGGTGCTCGATCTCGCGGAGCACCTCGGTGTGTGGCCGCACCGGATTATCAGAGCCCATGGCGATCGGCACGCCGGCGTCGATCGCCATCTGGACCGACCGGCGATGCGCCTCTGCTGCCCCCGGTGGGTTGCCCTCGGGGTCGGACTGGGTGATTGACAACGTGGGTACGAGGAAGCACCCGGCTTCGACCATCGCCGCGACCGCGTCCTCGTCCAGCCACACGCCGTGCTCGATGCTGTGTGCCCCTGCACGTGCTGCCGCTTCGACGGCTCGTGCCGAGTGGGCGTGCACCATCACCTGGCGGCCCCCGTGACGCGTCGCTTCTTCGACCACCGCCGCCATCTCGTCGGCCGTCATCTGGACGTCGTGGGCGCGTCCGCCTTGCATCATCGACCCGCTCGCGGCGAGCTTGATCCAGTCCGCCCCTGCACGCACCATGCGACGGACCGCGGCCCGCGCCTGGTCGGGACCGTCGAACACTGACTCGGGCAGTGCTGGGTCGGTCGAGCCGTCCAGCTTGCCGAGACCCGGTAGCCAGGCGTCACCGATACCGCCTGTCGTGGACAACTGCACCAGCGACACCAGCACCTCCGGGCCGGAGATCCAGCCGTTCACCAGCGCCTGCTGCACCCCGGCATCGGCGCCGGCAGCATCCCGAACCGTGGTCACGCCGCGCTCCAGTAGGGTCTGCAACACCGGCACGACCGAGAAGAGGTGTACTGAGCGCGGCACCATCAGCGCCACCGGCGACATGTACAGCGTGAGCCCGATGTGGGTGTGACAGTCGATGAAACCGGGCACCAGCAGTTGCCCCGCACAGTCCACGTTCTCGTCGCCGTCCATGCTAGGGCCCACGTCGACGATCCGATCGCCCTCGATCACCACGTCAGCCATCGAGACTCCGCCAGAAGCGACGTCGAGCACCGACCCACCTTGGAGAACAACCCTGGCCATACCGACATCATCGCAGGCATTGTCGGCACTGGCCGCAGCATTGTGACCCTGCCCCTAGCCTGTCCGGTCGCATTCGCGCTCGCCGCTTTGTCCACGGTGCGGGGCTCGGAGGCGACCTTCTGCCCCTACCCATCTTCACCGCTCTCTTCGGGCTTCGCGTCGCTGTCCCGATGCTGACCCCGACCCAGGTGTCCAGTAACGGCAGCCGAGCCTGGGTGCAGCGCGGCCGCTTACGCGTGGAAGAACGTCTTCGTCGGCGATGCCGTGCTTGCGTGCGCTGTCCGACGGTGGTCTTCCCATGTGTCTGACTCTCCTTCAGGACTGACCTAACAGCCCTGCCATAAAGTCTGACGCGGGCCACACCAACACCGCCAACGGTTCACACCGCCGCTGTCACCGCGGCCTGATCACCCCACTGCCCGTGTCCGGCAAATCAGGTCAGGCTCTTTGAGCCACTTAGACCGTTGGCCGGAAAGTCCCTCAGCCGTCGTCGACAGACAGGTTGCTGGTAGCTGGTGCTTACGTCGCTACGAGCAGGCCTGTGCCGTACATCAGCAGGACGCCGAGAGCCATGCCGGCGAGCACGGCGGGGTCGAGCGACCGGGCGCTGCGTTCCCGCATGCTCGGTGCGATCTGGACCACGACCTGGGCGATGGCGCCGACACCGGCGCCGAACAGCAGGGCAGAGAGCGCGGGGTTGTCGACGGTCACGCCGATAAGAGCGCCGACGATGGCTGGCGCACCTGCGAGCAGGCCCAGGCCGAGCAGTTGGATCGGCGAGGTGCGCAGAGCGGCCAGTGGCGCGACGATCGCGACTCCCTCCGTGGTGTTGTGCAACGCGAAGCCGACCACCAGGGCTGAGCCCAAAGCCAGCGCGCCGACGGCGTAGGCCGAACCGATCGCGAGGCCTTCGCCAAGATTGTGCAGCCCGATTCCGATGGCGATCATGAACGCCAGTCGGCGTCCGCTCGGAGCGTCCTGGTCGGCAACCGACGGCCGCGAGCGAAGCCAGCGGTCCACTGACATCAGTCCCAGGAAGGCGAACGCGGCGCCGAGCAGGACCAGCAGCACGCCGCCGAATGCGGCGCTGGCCCCTTGGCTCAGCTCGAAGCCCTCGATCGTCGCGTCGACGGCGAGGAAGACGAGCACCCCCACCGTCAGCGCCAGCAGTACCCGGATGCCCCTGCCACCGCTCCGGCGCAGCACCGGAAGGAACAGCATCCCTAGCACCACGGGGATGACTCCAACGTAGAGCCCAAGCAGCACCATCGAGGCGAGAAACCCGCCGTCCGTCGACGGGGTGGCTACGGCCACCGGGATCTCGTGCTCGAGCACCGCTCCGGTCGAGGTGAGCATGGAGATCAGGTACGGCTGACCGTCATGCCACGGATAGTCCAGCCGCAGTGTGGCCGAGCCGAGGCGGTCGACCGGGTCGGCTGCGCCGGTGAACCCCACGTAGCTGTCGTTGACGAACACCTGCGCAACCTGGACCGGGTCCGGCCCTATGTTGCGCACGGTCAACTCGATGGTGCCGGGCGAGAGCAGGGTGCGCTCGACAGCGAGCTCCTCGACGGGTGGACCGGTCCGCTCGGGCAGGCTCGCCCCGCCGAAGGCGGCAAGGGCGGCCAGCGAGACGCCGACTATGACGGCGACGGCCAGACCCAGCGCCCACACCGGAACAGATGTCCGCCGCCCACCGATGGCTCGATCCTCACTTTCAGATCTCAAGGTTTCGACGCGCTCGGTCATGGGATGACCTCGAAGAAGCCCATCCAGCCGAGGTCGGCGAACTCGGTCTTGTGCGCGTGGAACATGTACTGGCCTGGATGCGGGAACCGCACTTCGCAGATGCCGCGCTGCCCTTGCCCGAGGACGACGGTGTCGGTGAAGTCGGCCGGTGTCAGCCGGGTGCCGGTCGGGTAGTAGTCGAAGAAGTTGCCGTGCAGGTGGAAGCTGTTGATTGGGTCGTACTCCAAGATGTTGACCAGGTAGATCCGCACCAGTTCACCGCGCCGCACCTGCACCGGTTCGTGGTTGTAGTGGAAAGGAATCCCGTTGACCGCGTACAGCTGGTTGCCCTCGCCGTCGAAGGTGGTGTTGTAGCCCATCATGACCATGACCATTTCGTCGGCCGGCGGCCGACCCTGCTTGGGGTCGATGATGAAGGTGCCGTACATGCCCCGAGCGATGTGCTCGGCGAGCGGCCCGACGTGGCAGTGGAACAGGTGTAGCCCGAAAGGCTCGGCATCGAACTCGTAGACGAACTCCTCACCAGGCGAGATCACCCCACGACCGATCATCGGGACACCGTCCATCTCGGCCGGGTGGATGCCGTGGAAGTGCATGGTGTGCGGATGCTGGGAGTCGTTGGTGAACCGCACCTGCAACCGGTCACCCTCGGTACAGCGCAGCGTGGGGCCGGGAACCCGGCCGTTGAACGTCCATGCCGGGAAGGACGCGCCGGGTGCGACCTCGATGTCCTTGTCGGAAGCCGAGATCGACCATTCGCGCAACGTCCGACCGTCGGCCAGCGTTGAGCTCTTTCCGTAATCGAAGCTGCGCAAGATGTCAGTGGGGTTGAACCCGTTCGCGACGTGGTCCACGGTCGAGCCCTGAGCGAAGGCCGGCCCGTTGATGCCGCCCCCGTGTGACGCGTCCATGCCGTGGGCGATTGTTGGGTCGCCGCCTCCCATGCTGCCTTGCTCGCCCCCTGCCTGACCGACAGTTCCACTCGCCGTTGCGCGAAGCGATACGGCGGCCAGAGCAGCGCCCGCGGCGCCGCCGAGAAATGCGCGCCTTGAGGTCACGACGATTCCCCGCCCGCCGTCGTCGCCGCGGGGGCTGCGGAACGGCCGTAGATCAAGGTGCCAAGTTGGTCACCGACCGCCTCTTCCTTCCCGTCGACCCGCAGCCACAGTGGCCCACCGAAGGGAGCTCGCTGCCCGACCTCGAGGCTCACGCCGGGCCGGATGCCGATGCCCGCCAGATAGCGCAGCGCGGCACTGTCTCGGTCG
>JACCVZ010000275.1 GCA_013697905.1 Nocardioidaceae bacterium | reverse complement strand
GAAGTGCTCGGGTCTGTCTCCGGCGCAGCTGTCCGAGGCCAGCGTCGCGCCATCGACGTTGAGCCTCCACGGGCTCGTTCGTCATCTCGCGGGTGTCGAGCGCTGGTGGTTCCAGATTCAGTTCGCCGGCGATGACGTCGCGATGCTCTACTACTCCGACGATGACCCGAGCCAGGACTTCGAGTCACTCGACGGTGACGTCGATGAGGCGTTCGCCGTCTGGCGCCGCGAGTGCGACCGGTCCCGCGAAATCGTCGCCGCCGCCGCGTCCCTCGACGCCACCGGGACGACGCTCCGCGACGGCAAGCCGTTCTCACTGCGCTGGCTGCTCGTCGACTTGATCGCCGAGTACGCCCAGCACAACGGCCACGCCGACCTGCTCCGAGAGCGGCTTGACGGTTCCACCGGCGTGTGACGCAGCACGCCATGCACCGCGGGTTCGTCCGCCGCATCCCCGCACGCGTCAAGCGCGCTCAAACGGACGAATCGCCAAACGGGGCGGGCCCCCTCACACCGGGACAACGTCGCCGCCGCGCCCACCCACGGTCTCGACGGCGTCCACTTCACGTCCACAGCTGTGCCTCCAGCACTTCTCGTGCTTCGGCCAGCGACGGCCCGTACCAGGTCAGGTGGCGGCCCGAAACCAACCGGGCGGGTACGTCGAAGGCCTCCGGCCCGTCCTGCGTCGTGAAGGCGTAGGGCTCGTCGGGCAGCACGACCAGGTCGTACGTCGGCAGCGTCGCCAGGTCCACCTTCGGGTACCGCTCGGCTGAGTGGGCGAGCACATGGTCGATGCCCAACCGCGACAGCAGGTCGCCTGCGAACGTGTCGTGTCCCAGTGCCATCCATGGCTTCCGCCAGATCGGCACCAGCGCGGTACGCCGCTCGCCCGACCAAGGCCGCGCCCAGGCGTCCTCGGCCCGTGCCAGCCAGGTTGGCCGCGGCAGCCGCAACATCTGCAGTGTCTGGCCGAGTCCGGCCAGCGCCGCCGGCACCGTCTCGTAGTCGGTGAGCCACACCGCGAGACCTGCGGCGCGCAGGGCGTCCAGGTCCACAGCGCGGTTCTCCTCAGCGTTGGCGAGCACGACGTCGGGTGCCAACGCAATGACATCGCCGACCCGGGGATTCTTGGTACCGCCGATTCGCGGGGCCGGCAATCCCGGGGGATGCGTGCACCAATCGGTGACACCCACCAGCAGCTCGGGGGCGGTCGCGGCGACGGTCTCGGTCAAGGACGGCACAAGCGACACGACCCGGCGAGGCGCGTCCGCACGTATTGACGTACCGACGGCTGCGCGACTCACCGGCGAGGGTCGGTCGTCGCCACCGTCACTGGCCTTCGCCCCACTTGGGATCGTTGTCCCACTCCTCGTTGCGCTGCTGCACCTTCTCCAGCGCGTGCGCGGCCTCGTCGCGGGAGCTGTAAGGGCCTAACCGGTCTATTGCCGGGCAGCCGTCGGCGCCCTCGACCGTGTGGTGCTTGACGCAGAAGTAGTACTGCTCAGCCATCCGGACTCCTCCGTGCGTCGTCGGGATAAGCCGCCCGTGAGGACGCTCCTCCCTCATCCTGCCCGATGGAGACAGAACCTACACTGCAGGTGTGACTGCTCTGACCTCCGCGACCATCTCGCCGCGCCGCGCTGTGCCGCCACAGATCCAGCGGCCGGAGTACGTCGACAGGCGGGCGCCTCGGCCCCACCTGACCGGCGACGTCCAGACCGCCGAGACCATCGAGAAGATGCGGGTCGCCGGGCGAATTGCCGCTCGGGCCTTGCAGGCAGCCGGCGCTGCCATCGCCCCCGGTGTGACCACCGACGAGGTAGACCGGGTCGGGCACGAGTTCCTGTGCGACCATGGCGCCTACCCCTCGACGCTGGGTTACAAGAGGTTCCCCAAGTCGTTGTGCACGTCGGTCAACGAGGTCATCTGTCACGGCATCCCAGACGCGCGGCGGCTCGAGGCCGGAGACATCTGCAACATCGACATCACCAGCTACATCGACGGCGTCCACGGCGACACCAACGCGACGTTCCTCGTGGGTGACGTGGACGACGAGAGCCGGCTGTTGGTCGAACGCACCGAGGAGTCGCTGCGGCGAGCGATCAAGGCCGTCAGGCCCGGCCGGCGGCTCAACGTGATCGGTCGGGTGATCGAGTCCTACGCCAAGCGGTTCGGGTACGGCGTCGTCACCGACTTCACCGGCCACGGGATCGGCACGGCGTTTCACTCGGGCCTCGTCATCCCGCACTACGACGACCCGCGCTTCGACACCATGATCGAGGCGGGTATGACGTTCACCATCGAGCCGATGCTGACACTTGGCACGAAGGACTGGGACATGTGGGACAACGGCTGGACCGTGGTCACCAAGGACCGTCGAAACTCGGCTCAGTTCGAGCACACGCTTGTGGTCACTAACTCCGGAGCCGAAGTCCTCACCCTTCCCTGACTGACGCGGGCGCGGCGGCACCCGGCCAGTGAGCCACTACTTCTTACTTCGCGATCGGCTGCTGGCGGACACCGCCTTCTTGGCTGCCCCCTTCTCAGTGGCGGCGCCCTGAGTGTCAAGGTCGCCGCTGCTGGTCTCGAGATGGGCCCGGATGAACCACTGAAACTGCTCCAGGGCGGCTGTCTGACCGATCAGCATGTCCTCGGTGACGGGGTCGATCTCGCTCACCATCCCGGTCACCTCGCGATGATCGGTGATGACACCCGTGTAGACGATGTCGAGCGCCGCCAAGTGCTCCTCACAGGTGGCGCGACCCAGGTCGTAGTCGTCCCAGGAGCGAGACTTGACCAGCGCGCCCGGCGTACCCACCGGCGCGACGCCCAACGTTGCCATCCGCTCAGCGGTCATGTCGACGGCGGCACGAACGACGTCGATCTGGGGATCGAGCATTTCGTGAACACCGATGAAGTCCCGACCGACCACGTTCCAATGAGCGTGCTTGAGGGTGAGCTGGAGATCGTTGAGAGCGTGCAGCCGAGCCTGCAAAGCGGTGGCGACCTGATGGCCGTCCTTGAGCGTGAGTCCAGGCACTGTGTAGCTGGCTTCGTTCTTCATCTGGGACATCCCTTCAACTGAGTGGTGTACGGCGAGTCTGTCTGTTTACTCGAGTCGGGCCTTCGCCGCATGGGCCTCAGCGAGCCGAGTTGGCGCAGAAGAGACCGCCGAGCTTCCAGCGCTATCGTCATTGCCGGGCCTCGTAAATATCGAGGACGAAGTCATCATCGACGTGGGTGACGAGGCGGCGGGCATCGCGGTCGACACAATCGATGGCGATGTCGGCGTGCATGCTCGGACCGGAGCGGTAGGCGTCGTGAGGCTGGTGCGCCCAGTGCAGAAACGCCATGTGGCCCTCGGGTTCGACCGTGGCCCATAGGGCCTCGAGACCGGCGCTCAGATCGGCGACGTAGTAGAGGAACTCTGCCACCAAGACGAGCTCAACCGGGCTCTCGACCGGGACGGCTGGCAGCTCAGAGACCGTGAAACGCAGATGGCTGATGCCCCGGCACCGCTCCTCTGCGAGCTGAACCGCGCGGGGTGAAACGTCAGTGCCCACTAGCTCCCCCACCCGCGGGGACAACGCCGCAGACACGATCCCCGGCCCACAGCCGGGCTCCCAGGCGGAGCGGTACCGGGGTTTGGGCAGCGAGGCCAACACGATCGACAGCTTGCGTTGCTCGTACCACGACGAGCCGACCTGCCACGGGTCCGGGTCGCGGACGTAGAGCGCTTCGAAGTCCGGGACGTGGTGGGTCACTTGTTGCTCCCCCGGCGAGACCGCTGGGCCGACTGTGGCGCCCGGGACAGCATCCGCAGGACGGCTTTTTCCAGGTGCTCCTGGCGACGACCAGGTGAGCGAGGCGCCCGCTGCAGCGCGTGGGCGATGGTGGTGCCGTCGTCGTACAGGTCCAGGACGCGGGGGTCGACGTACGACCCCCGCGCGATCGCTGGGGTGTTCCCGAGGTACTCCGACACCTCCACGATTGCCTGTCTGATGGCCTTCTTGCGGGCCGTCTTGGTGTCCCCAGGATTCGGGTTGTCGGCCAGCGCGGTCGCGGCGAGGACGGTCGCGTGCCAGGTGCGGAAGTCTTTCGCCGTCACGTCTCCGCCGAACAAGCCCGCGAGGTATCCGTTGACGCCGTCCGCTGTGACGTCACGCCAGCGGCCTTGCTCGCTGAACGCAAGCAGCTCGTCTCCGCCGCCGCGACGCCGCCGCATCTGGTCGACCACACGGCAGACCTCGGGGTCCTCTACAGAAATCGTGTGCTCGATGCCGGACTTGCCGGTGAACGAGAAAAGCAATCCGTCGCCATTCCTGCGCACGTGGTCCTTCAGCAAGGTCGTCAACCCGTAGCTGCCGTGCTCATCGGCGTACACATCGCTGCCGATCCGGAAGTAGCCGACGTCGATCAGCCGGACGGCGCACGCCATCGCCCGCTCCCGCGTCACGGTGTCGCCGGCGAGATCGGCCGCGACCTGCAAGCGGATCTTCGGCAGCTTCTTCGCCATCACGAGGACCCGGTCGAACTTGTGCGCATCGCGCTGCTGGCGCCACACCGAGTGGTAGAGGTACTGGCGACGACCCGCGTCGTCGGTGCCCACCACCTGGATATGGCCGTTCGGATGAGGGCAGATCCACACCTGCTGCCAGGCCGGCGGGATCACCAGCGCCCTGATCCGCTCGACGTGTTCGCCGTTGAGCCGGTCACCATCGCTGTCCAGAAAGACGAAACCCTTGCCTGCGCGCCGACGTGTCCAGCCGGGACTATTGGGCGACACGGTCCGCAGCCTGGTCATCGAGGTCCTTCCCAGCTGTCCCACACACGACGCAGGTACCCCAAGCCGGGAAAATCTCTCACTTGTTGTGGCAGCCAACCGTCAGGGGCCGTGGGGCAGGAGATCGCCGCAGCGTTCGGCGTCGCCTTAGCCAAGCGGCTGAGGAGACGATGTTCGAACTGCCAGCTGGGTAAGACGCTCGAATCGACGTCGACAACGAGTCGGAGATGTTTGCCTGTTGGCCAACGTCGATAGACCCCTCAGCGGCAAAGCCCTTGAGACTCAAGGATGGGCAGGCCGCTCATCTCTGACGAGCAACGTCGAGGATCAGCCGCATCTCCTGGCCGGAGTGCCTCACATCTCGAAGCGTCAGCCGCCTCGTGGTGATCCGTCGCGGTAGCAGGGGCGCTCCCGCACCAAGGAATACTGGCCGCATCCCAAGCCATACCTCATCCAGCAGGCCTGCGTCATCAAACTGGCCCACGAGGTCCCCACCGCCGACGATCCAGATGTTCTTGCCCGGCAGGGTGGCAACCATCTCGTCGTACACGGGCCGAACGTTTCCGGAGACGATCCGGATATCGACTGTCGGGATCGGCGGGAGGTCGCGGTGGGAGAAGACCCAGCAGGGCCGGTTGTCGTAGAAGTCGCGCCACTGCTGGGGGTTCGCCAGCATGTCGTGCTGCTTGAGCACCCACTCGTACGTCGTCGCGCCCATCGTCATCGGCCCGATAGCGCCGATGAACTCGTCCCAATCACCCTCGTCCTCGCCGTGAGGGGCCTCGAAGAGCCACTCGAGAGAGTCATTCTCGTCGGCGATGAAGCCGTCGAGCGTGCAGGCGGTGAAGTACTGAACTCGCGTCATCTCGCGACGATATACCGGCCCAGTTTGGGGGTCGCACGTCATGCCGAGCGACTCAAGGTGTCTTTGTAGTTGAAGGGGGCTCATCGAGCGAGCGAGGAGACTGCGACGTGAAGATAGACGTCATTTCCGTCTGGACCGCCGTGGTTGTCTTCAGCGCTGCCTTCTGGTTCGGCGTCATACAACTGCTCATGGTGCTGTGGTGAGTTGCAGCCTTCGCCGAAGGGACTCCGACGACCGGACCCGCGAAGCCGTGGACTCGGTGCTCGGCGCTGAGATTCTTGCGGACTGCCACTGACCTCTAGGCACACAACGCCGGGTCCAGATGGGAGGGAGCGGGCGAGCCGACTCATAGGCCGGATTCTGTTAGGAGCGGGTCCTCACGGGCCCCGCCCTGAGCAGCCATCCATCTGGACGCATCGTTGCCGACACGTTCGTGCGACCTACCTGCAGACTCGGGCGGGCAGCCCTCTCGGAGCCGAGGCCCCAGCATCTGCGCAGGCACCGAAACCGAAGCTTCTGCGCCCTTCTTGGTCTTGCTCCAGGTGGGGTTTACCCAGCCGCTCCGGTCACCCGGCGCGCTGGTGGTCTCTTACACCACCGTTTCACCCTTACCCGCACTCCGGCAGAGCCGGAGCCGCTGGCGGTCTGTCTCTGTGGCACTGTCCCGCGGGTTACCCCGGGTGGGCGTTACCCACCACCTTGCCCTGCGGAGTCCGGACCTTCCTCGACGAGTCGGCGTACGACGCCGACCCGCCGCGGCCGCCCGGTCGGCTCGCCCGCAGCGGGCCAGCATATCGCTCCCCCGCCTCACGTCTGCCGACACCCGCCGGTGTCACCGAGAGTCGGCCTCGAGGCCGGACAGCTGCCGACAGGCGACCGAGCTCAGATCAGTCGTCGTCGCCGCCGCCGTCATCGCCCCCGCCACCGTGACCGCTGATGTCGTCGGAACCACTGTTGTCGTCCCCGCCACCGTGACCGCTGTTCTCGTCGAAACCACCGTTGTCGTCGCCGGGCTCCAGCTCGCCGCGCCGGTCATCACCAGGCTCGCGCTCGCCGCCTCGGTCGTCGCCGGGCTCGATGTGTCGACCGTTGGCGTCCTTGCGCTCGGCGCGGTCACGCGGCGAGTCCAGCCCGCTGGCGCCACCGTGGTCGTCTCCGGGCTCGATGTGTCGACCGTTGGCGTCCTTGCGCTCGGCGCGGTCACGCGTTGAGTCCAGCCCGC
>JACCVZ010000263.1 GCA_013697905.1 Nocardioidaceae bacterium | reverse complement strand
GTCCAAGACAAAGCGGTGCGCACCAAGAGAATCTGCCGCCGCTAGGGCGCGCGCGAAGAATGCGTCGAGCCTTTCCCCGCGCTGGTGGATCTCGCTGAGCTGGCAGTACAGCAGGTCACCTTCAGGGACGTAGGAAAACCAGTACGTCCCCGTCAACTCAGAGAGCCACAGCGGTTCGGCGGCACCGTCGCGGAGGTCCACCCAGCCGTCGCGAGCTCCCCACCACTTGTCTGCGCGGCCCGACAGGTCGGGAAACGGCCCCGCGCTGCCCAGCGTCGCGGTTCGCGGACGGCCGCCCGCCTCGACCGTCAACTCGGCGCGCTGCGGATCACCGGAGAGTCCCACCGCGTGAAGCACTTCTGGCATCACCATGAGGATCGGCGCAAACATCAAGACCCCCATGTCGTTGTCCCGCCCGATCAGCGCTGCGACGAGTCTTCTCTGCCGAATCGATGGGGACACCGCCGACATGAGTAACGCGGGTGCCGAGCAGGGCTGCTTGATTCCGCGTGGCCGCACGAACGTGGTAGCCGTCCGCAAAGCGATACAGACTGACAGGAAGCATGTGGAAGCCAACGGGATCTCGCCAGGGCGACAGGCTCGTGTGGCCATCGCCAATCGCGGCCGCAAGTCTCATCAGCTCGACGATGACTTGATGCCGGGCGAGACTGGGTAGGCGGCGACGGATGTCCGCGATGGCATCATCGAACTGTTGGCGACGGAGAGTGTGAAACAGGTTTGCGTGCGCGTCCGGCAACTCACGCGCCAGAACGTCGAGATCCTCGTTCCAGCGGCGCACCTCGGCATCATCGGTGTCGATCGGCCGAGCCAAGTCACTACGCTGATCTGGGGTTGGCCCCGGGTCAGAGTCCGCGCGGCCGTTGGCGGTGCGCATACCTGGATTGTGGCAGGGCTGCGGAGTCATCATCGGGAATCCGCTGGGCGGTCGGCGTCGAGCCACTTTGCAGAGCCGTGCTCGGCGACGCGATCTATGCAATGTGTCGTGCGGGCGGTCGCGCAATCTTGGCTGCATCTCGACAGCGCAGATGAACGCGACACCACGAAACTGTTCTTGTCAGTCATGGGCCATGTCGATGAACCGGGAGTAGTGGCCCTGGAAGGCGAGGACCAGGTCCTTGGTCTGGCCGTTGCGGTGCTTGGCGATGATCAGGTCGGCCTCGCCCGGGCGGGTCGCCTCCTTTTCATACAGATCCTCGCGGTGCAGCAAAATCACCATGTCCGCATCTTGCTCGAGCGAGCCCGATTCACGTAGATCTGAGAGGAGTGGTCTCTTCGACGTACGCTGCTCCGAGCCCCGATTGAGCTGTGAGATGGCGACGACGGGGACGTCGAGCTCCTTCGCCAGGAGCTTGATCTGACGAGAAAACTCCGAGACCTCCAACTGTCGTGACTCGACCTTCTTGCCGGACGTCATCAGCTGCAGGTAGTCGATGACGATGAGCCGCAGATCGTGGCGTTGCTTGAGCCGGCGAGCCTTGGAGCGGATCTCCATCATGGTCATGTTCGGCGAGTCGTCGATGAACAACGGCGCCGCGGATACGTCACTCATCTTGCGGACAAGCTTGTTCCAATCGTCGTCGCTCATCTTCCCGTTGCGCATGTGATGGAGCGGGATGCGGGCCTCGGCCGACAGCAGCCGCATGGTGATCTCGGTGCGGCTCATCTCCAGCGAGAAGATGACACTCGTCAGCCCGTTCTTGATCGACGCCGCTCGAGCAATATCTAGTCCCAGGGTCGACTTACCGACCGCCGGTCGGGCGGCCAGAATCACCATCTGGCCACCGTGGAGGCCATTGGTGAGGTCGTCGAGGTCGGCGAACCCGGTGGGGACGCCGGCCAGCCCGCCGTCGCGGTTGCCGATCGCCTCGAGCTCGTCGATCGTGAGCTCCATGATGTCGGACAGCGGCGCGTAGTCCTCTGACGTGCGCCGGTCGGTGACGGCGTAGACCTCCGCCTGCGCCTGGTCGACCACGTCGTCGACCTGCCCCTCGGCGGCGTAGCCGATCTGGACGATCTTGGTGCCGGCATCGACCAGCCGTCGCAGGATCGCCTTTTCGCGGACGATGCCGGCGTAGTAACCCGCGTTGGCCGCGACCGGGACGCCGGCGACCAACGTGTGGAGGTAGGGCGCCCCGCCTGTGCGCGCGAGGTCGCCCGCGCGGGTGAGCTCGGCGGACACGGTGATCGCATCGGCGGGCTCGCCGCGTCCGTAGAGGTCGAGCACCGCGTCATAGATGAGCTCGTGTGCCGGGCGGTAGAAGTCGCTGCCACGGATCGCCTCGACCACGTCGGCGATGGCGTCCTTGCTCAGCAACATGGCACCGAGGACCGACTGCTCGGCGTGCTCGTCCTGCGGGGGCGTCCGCATCGCCGCCCCCCCGCCGTCGCCGCGATAGTCGTCTTCAGAAATCGCCTGCGGACCGTAGTAGTCGGTGAGGCTCACGGGACTCCTCTCGGGCTCGACGTCTGAGACCATTGACGCAGGTGGCTCCGACAAAGAGCCAGGGGCGGCGGGCACCCGGACGAGCAGACGTTACGTGGTCGCACAGTCGAGCAACAGCCCGTCGTCAACACCCCCTGTGCAGCACGGGATACAACCTGTGGACAACTGGTCAGCGGATGTGCACAGCCTGGGCACAGTGCTGGGGATAAGTTTCCGAGCGCTCTGGATGAATGCGCCTTGACCTGCCTAAACACGTGCACCCAGGTGTGGAGAGAAAATCTCTCCGGCAGTATTGGCCTCTGATGCCTCGCCGCACCCGCGACCGCGCCGCTATCCGCGCGCAAGATAAGGAGATCGCCAGGCTGGCGGTCCCCGCCTTCGCGGCGCTCATCTCCGAACCGCTGTTCCTACTCGCCGACGCGGCCATCGTCGGACATCTCGGCGTCGCGCAGCTTGCCGCCCTGGGCATCGCGGCGACGGTCCTACAAACGGTTGTCGGACTGTTCGTGTTCCTCGCGTACGGCACCACCTCGACGGTCGCTCGCAATGTCGGCGCCGGCAACCAGCGAGGCGCGCTCAGCTCCGGTATCGACGGTCTGTGGCTGTCACTGTTCATCGGCGCCCTCGCCGGGGGCCTGGTGCTGGCTCTCGCTCCCCTCGTCGTCGATGGCTTCTCCCCGACCCCCGCCGTCCGCGACTTCGCGGTCACCTACCTGCGGATCGCGGCCCTCGGCGTACCGGCACTGCTGGTGATGTTCGCTGCGACCGGAGTCCTGCGCGGTCTCCAGGACACCCGTACGCCGCTGTTCGTGGCCGTCGTCGCGAACCTCGTCAACATTGCCCTCAACGTGCTGTTCGTCTACGGCTTCGACTGGGGCATCGCCGGCTCCGCCCTCGGCACGCTGGCCGCGCAGGGGGCCGCTGGCATGGTCCTTGCGTACGTTGTTGTCCGCGGAGCCCGGCGGCACTCGGCGTCGCTGGTCCCGCACCGGGCCGGTGTGGGCACCGCCTGGCGCGTCGGTATTCCCTTGATGCTCCGCACTGTCACTTTGCGTGCCGCATTGCTGCTCGCGACGTACGTCGCCGCCTCCCTCTCCACGACGTCGCTGGCCGCCCACCAGGTGGCGTTCACGATCTGGACGTTTCTCACGTTCGCTCTCGACGCTATCGCCATCGCAGGCCAGGCCATCACCGGCCGACTGCTCGGTGCGGGCGACCCCGCGGGCACGCGGGCCGCGACCCGTCGGATGCTGACGTGGGGCGTCGTCAGCGGCGTCGCTCTCGGCCTGATGCTCATCGCGGTACGCCCGTTCCTCGTACCACTGTTCAGCCCTGACGCCGACGTGCAGAGGCTGCTCTCTGCGGTGCTAATCGTCGTCGCGCTGCATCAGCCGGTGTCGGGCATCGTCTTCGTACTCGACGGTGTGCTCATCGGCGCAGGCGACGGCCGTTACCTCGCAGTTGCCGGTGTCGTCACGTCGCTGACGTTCGTGCCGATGGCGATGGCCGTGCTGTGGCTCGACGGTGGGCTGATCTGGTTGTGGTGGGCGTTCACGGGCTTCATGGTGGTCCGGATGGCAACCCTGGTCTGGCGTGAGCGCAGCGACGACTGGCTGGTGCTCGGTGGGACAGCGCCGAGCGCCCGGGACGCCGTCTGACTCCTGCGTTCTGACGAAACGTCTCGGCTGGCTCGGGCGGTGCTGTTACGTGGCTCGTCGCCTTGGCTCAGGAAGCGACTACCTGCAGGCGCAGCATCGCCGAGAGCTCGTCGTGGATCTTGACGTGCACGTCATGGGCTCCGAGCGACTTGATGGGCTGGTCGACCTGGATGCGGCGTTTGTCGATGTCGGGGCCCCCGGCGGCCCTGACAGCGGCGACGATGTCGGCGACCGTCACCGCGCCGAACAGCCGACCGGTGGAGCCGGCCTGCGCCGGCACGCTGACGGTCAATGCCTCCAGCTGGGTCTTGATCTCCTCAGCGTGGTCGAGGTCGCGAACCTCCCGCACCGAGCGGGCCTTCTTGATCGAGTCGATCTGCTTCTCGGCGCCGCGGGTCCAGCGGATAGCGAATCCACGGGGCATGAGGTAGTTACGGCCGTACCCGTCCTTGACCTCGACCACATCACCGGGAGCGCCGAGGTTGGTGACCTCTTGGGTCAAGATGAGCTTCATCGCCTGGGTCTCCTCTCAGCGCGCAGTGGACGTGTAGGGCAGCAGCGCCATCTCGCGGGCGTTCTTGATCGCCATGGCGACATCGCGCTGGTGCTGCGTGCAGTTACCGGTCACCCGTCTGGCGCGGATCTTGCCACGGTCGGAGATGAACTTGCGAAGCAACGTGGTGTCCTTGTAGTCGACGTACGTCGCCTTGTCCTTGCAGAAAGCGCAAACCTTCTTCTTCGGTTTGCGCACAACGGGTTTGGCCATTGTGGTGCTCCCTCTCTCGAGCCCGGCCGAGGCCGGAATGGTCAGCGTGACCGGCGCGGTGCCGGAGTCTTGACATCAGTGATGCATGGTCGGTCGGAGCCGGCCCAAGTCCGACCCGGTGGCAGCTCAGAACGGGGGTTCTTCGGTCGAGCTACCCGCGGGCTGCGACGCCCACGGGTCGTTGCCGCCACCACTTTGCTGCCCACTGCCACTGCCGCCTGTCGGCTGCGACGCCCACGGGTCGTTGCCTCCTGAGCCGGCGTGGTCACCGCCACCGCCGCCACCTCCAGCGCCGGAGCGCGTGGTCTTGGTGATCTTGGCTGTGGCGTACTTCAGCGAAGCGCCGATCTCATCGACGTCGAGCTCGAAGACGGTTCGCTTGTCGCCTTCGCGCGTTTCGAACGACCGCTGCTTGAGCCGCCCGGAGACGACGACTCGTGAGCCCCGTTGCAGCGACTCCGCGACGTTCTCAGCCGCCTGTCGCCAGATCGAGCATCGTAGGAACAGCGCGTCGCCGTCCTTCCACTCGTTGGTCTGCTTGTCGAAGATGCGCGGGGTGGACGCGACGGTGAAGTTCGCCACCGCCGCCCCCGAGGGGGTGAAACGCAGGTCTGGGTCGTCGGTGATATTTCCGATGACGGTGATGACAGTTTCGCCTGCCATGAGCAGCCTCCCAGTTAGGTCAGTTCACAAGTGGGTTCGTGGAACGGTGGAACGACCGGGGGAATCGGTCTGGATGTCCGCGGACTCGGGTGCGATCCGCGCGTCCATCGCGGTGGGTCAATGCACTTCGGGTCGAAGGACCTTCGTGCGCATCACAGACTCGTTGAGCCCGAGCTGGCGGTCGAGTTCCTTGACCGTTTCGGGCTCGGCCGACAACGACACGACGGCGTAGATGCCCTCAGTCTTCTTGTCGACCTCGTATGCCAGTCGACGGCGGCCCCACACATCGACCGACTCGACGCTGCCGCCGTCTTGGGTGACGAGGTTGAGGTAGGTCTCGAGCGACGGCTGCACCGTACGCTCCTCGAGGTCGGGATCGAGGATAACCATGAGCTCGTAGTTGCGCATGCTGAACATCCACCTCCTGTGGACTCTGCGGTCACGGTCTCTCCGTGACAGGAGGTCACGTCGGCCTTGGGACTCCCAGGTCGGACGTCAACGGGCCGGACGTGTTGCGACCCGACAAGGTGGCCGGATCAGCCTGGGTAGATTATCAGCGCAGGCACAGGGGTGGAAATCGTCGTCCACAGGATCGGGCGCCCCACGTCAGGTCCCACTCGCACCAGGTCGCCACCTGAGTCGCCAGCGGTGATGCGTGACGCGGCCAAGCCTGCTACTCTGGGTCCAGTTGCATACGAGTACCTCGCACGTCCTGACGCCCGCGGTCTGTACCCTAAGCCGCAGGCGTCTTTGAATTTCAAGGCTCCGATTCTTCGGGTCCGGATGTGGGGAGCACTAGGTAGCAGAGACCGCACAGGGCGGTCCAGGCCGGCAACATCCACCGAAGGAATAACACCCATGGCTCAAGGCACAGTCAAATGGTTCAACGGCGACAAAGGCTTCGGCTTCATCTCCCAGGAGAACGGCGAGCCGGACGTCTTCGTCCACTTTTCCGCGATCACGGCTGAGGGATACAAGTCGCTCGAAGAGAACCAGCGCGTCGAGTTCGAGACCGCTCAAGGTCCGAAGGGTCTGCAGGCAGCGAACGTGCGCGTCATCTGATCTGACAACGCCCCTGAGAAAGCCTCCGCCATGTCGCGGAGGCTTTTTCATGTCTCGCACCGGCGGATCGCAAGCCCTGCCGCCGTCGAGGAAGGCAGGGGCGCCACCACTTCTGGGTGACCTATTCTGTCGTGATCGCGCGTAGCACGTCGAGCTTCGCCGCCCGCATGGCCGGAAGCACCGCGGCTAGTACGCCGACCAGAGCCGACACCAGCACGAAGATTGCCAGCTGCACCCAGGGGACCGACAAGACGTCGATGCCTTGGTCGGCGAGCGCTCGCTGGAGAGCGATCCCGAAGGCCACCCCGAGTATCACCCCGAGCACGGCCCCCAGGACGGCTATCGCCACCGACTCGAGACGGACCATGCGTCGGAGCTGCCGCCTGGTCACCCCCACCGCGCGCAACAGGCCGACCTCGCGGGTCCGCTCGATCACCGACAGCGCCAACGTGTTGACAATCCCGAGCACCGCGATGACGACGGCAAGCCCGAGCAGGGCATACACGATGGCCAAGAGCTGGTTGATCTGCTGCTTCTGCTCGTCGGCGAACTCCTTCTGGTTCTTGAGGGTGACCGTCGGGTTGCCCTCGAGCACGGCGTCGATGCCGGCGCGCACCTGGCTCTCGCTCACGCGGGGCTCCTTGGTGATGTAGAGCAGGGAGTCCCGGGGCGCGTAGCCACCGGTCTCCATGGCGTCAAGAGTGACCAGGTAGTCGGTGAAGAGCGCGCCGCCCGACGGGTAGACGCCTGCGACCGTAAGCTTCTCGGTCATCTTCGGGAACTTCATCGCCACCTGGTCGCCGACCTCGTATCCCTTTGACTTCGCGGTGTTCGAGCTGACGAGCACCGCGGAGTCGTCCAGGGCGGACAGGCCACCGACGTCCATCGGCAACTTGAGCGCCGATGCGAGCGCGGTCGGGTCGGTCGCTCCGACGTACACCTGTTCGCCGCCGACCTCCGGGCCGGCCTGGCGAAATTGAGCCACCGACGCGACCCCGTCGACGGACCTGATCTGCTCGGCAATCTGCGGCGAGAAGTCCTGAGCGATCGCGTTCGAGACGATGAGTTCCGCGGTGAGGCTCTCGTCGATGGCCTGGTCGGTGCTCTTCTTCGCCGACGCGCCCAGGATCGACATCAAAGCAACGAGCGTGAGCCCGATCATCAGCGCGCTGGCGGTGGCCGCCGTCCGCCGCGGGTTACGCAGGGAGTTCTCCTTGGCGAGCACGCCTACGGTGCCGAAGGCGCGCCGGTAGAGCGCGCCCAGACCCACGATCACCGGCCGACCCACGACCGGCGACATCAACGACACCCCGACCAGCACACCAAGCATCCCCGCCCCGGTCAACGACAACCCCGCACCGCCTTCGCCGATGAAGCCGACGACCATCGAGGCGATCCCGAGGAACACCAGGCCGCTGCCGATGACCAGGCGACGGCGCACGGTGGACTCGGGCATTGCGACCTCGTCGCGCATGGCCGCGACCGGCGCGATCCGGCTGGCCCGGCGCGCCGGCAGGTAGGCCGCCAACAGCGTCACGAGCAGCCCGACCACCAACGAGACGACCACGGTACGGGGTTGGATGGGCAGGTCAGCCCCGGCGAGGTCGAGGCCGATCGCGCCGAACAGCGCCTTGAGACCGATCGCGAGCAGATAACCCACGCCGATCCCCAACAATGAGCCCAGCATGCCGACGACAAGAGCCTCCGTCAGCACGGCCCGATTGACCTGTCGCCTGGAGGCACCGAGCGCCCGTAGCAAGGCGAGCTCGCGACTGCGCTGGGCGACCAGGATCGAGAACGTGTTGATGATGAGGAAGGTGCCGACGACCATCGACACGCCCGCGAAGATGAGTAGGAATTTGTTGATGAACCCGAGGGCCTCACCGATGGCGTCCTCGTTCTTCTTCGCGACAGCGTCCCCCGTCTCGGCGACGACACCTTTCGGCAGCACCTTGTTGGCGGCATCGGTCAGCTCCTGCTGGGAGACGCCGTCGGCCGTGGTGAGCGAGATACTGGTGTAGACATCGTCGCCCTCGAAGAACATGCCCTGGAGGGCTTGCTCATCGAAGATCGTCAACGTGGCCCCCACCAGGCCTCCCTCGGAGCCGAACTTCACGATGCCGGTCAGCTGAGCCTGCATGGTCGGATTCTTGCCGGGCGTGACGAGCGTGACCTCGTCGCCGATCTGGTACCCCGCCTTGCCGGCGGTGGCCTCGTCCAGAGCGACCTGCGCGTCGCCCCGAGGAAGCTGGCCCCTCTGGAGGGTGAGAATTCTCTTGCCGGTGATCGCCGTGGTGTCGTCGTAGTCGAACGCAAGCCCCGGTGGCCCGTTGCCGCCGACCAGCTTGTCCTGCTCGCTGATGACATAGACGCCTTGAACCTCGACGGTTCCCTGCGCGTCGGCCGCACCGGGCAGCGCCGCCAGCTTGTCGACCACGTTGGCGGGGATCGTGCGGGCGTCTTGGCCGAAACTGGCGAAGTCGCCCGCGTTCTTCGGGGCAACCTCGACGTCGGCGGTGGTGCCTTTGATGATGCCGTTGAACGCGCCACCGAGGGCGTCGGTGAAGATGAACGACCCCGCGACGAAGGCGACCCCGAGAACGATCGCGAAGGCGCTCAACGCGAGCCGGATCTTGCGCGCAACTAGGTTGCGCCAGGTGACCTTCCGCATCGTGCTCAGGCCCCCGCGGCGGTGCCCGCAACCGCCTGGGCGCTCAGCACCTTCATCTTCTCGAGCACCGCGTCGGCTGTGGGCTCACGCAGCTCGTCGACGACCACGCCGTCGGCCAGGAAGACAACACGGTCGGTGTAGCCGGCCGCGATCGGGTCGTGTGTCACCATCACGATCGTCTGGTCATGGTCGTCGACGCTGCGCCGCAGGAAACCGAGCACCTCTGCACCCGACGCGGAGTCAAGGTTGCCGGTGGGCTCATCGGCAAAGACGATCTGCGGTCGCGACACCAGTGCGCGCGCACACGCAACACGCTGTTGCTGGCCACCTGACAGCTCGTTGGGGCGGTGTCTGAGCCGGTCCCGCATGCCCACCGTGTCGATGACTGTGTCGAACCATTCGGGGTCGGGTTTGCGACCTGCGATGGATAGCGGCAGCTCGATGTTCTCCTGGGCAGTCAGAGTCGGAACCAGGTTGTAAGCCTGGAAGACAAACCCGATCTTGTCGCGGCGCAGCAACGTGAGTTGCTTGTCACCGAGACCGGCCAGGCGTTGGTCGCCGAGGAAGACGTCGCCAGCGCTGGCCGTGTCGAGCGCCGCCATGCAGTGCATGAGGGTCGACTTGCCCGAACCCGACGGGCCCATCACGGCAGTGAACTCACCGGCCACGAAGTCGATCGAGATCCCGTCGAGCGCGGCGACGACCGCATCACCTCGGCCGTAGAACTTGCGCAGCCCCACCACGCGAGCCGCGACGGCCGGGCGGGCGTCGGTGGCGGTGGCGGGCGCCGTTGTGGTGCGTGACATGTGGGTCCCCTCGCGAGATGTGTTTGTCGCCGCGCTCGTCGCGCGCAGACGGCTCGCTCAACGTACTGAGCCAGGCCGACCGTCGTCGATCCGGATTTCCCCTGGTCGGGCCCCGACGACAACCCTCATTGTTCCCGCCGTGCGTCACCAGTCGACCGCAGGGTCCGCGTCGATGACAAGGCATATTCGGTGCACCCTGGCTCTCCGAACCTGCCGAAGGCAGGCCATGGCCATCTCACGAGGTCATCGGTGGCTCGTCATACAGTGACCTGATGAGTGACTTGCGCATCGGCGGACACGTCGATCAAGCCGACCCGATCGCCGAGGCGGCGTCGCGCAAGGCGACCTTGTCACAGTTCTTCCTCGGCGACCCGCAGGGCTGGAAAGCGCCGGTGGTGGCGTACGCCGGGGGCCCCACCGCCCTCCGGTCCGCAGCCGAGCAGGCGGGCATCGACCTCTACGTTCATGCGCCCTACGTCCTCAACGTGGCCACCTCGAACAACCGCCTCCGCATCCCGTCGCGCAAACTGCTCCAGCAGACGGTGACCGCCGCCGCCGAGATCGGCGCCAAAGGCGTGGTGGTCCACGGTGGGCATGTGCTCAAGGCCGACGACCCGACCCGAGGTTTCGACAACTGGCGCAAGTGCGTCGACAAGCTTGACATCACCGTGCCGCTGCTCATCGAGAACACTGCCGGTGGCGACAATGCGATGGCCCGCCGGCTCGAGCGGATCGCGATGATGTGGGACGCCATCGAGACCGCCAGCGGCAGCGACGCCGTGGGCTTCTGTCTCGACACCTGCCACGCCCATGCCGGCGGCGAGGAGCTTGCCACAGTGGTGGACCGGGTGAAAGCGATCACCGGTCGGATCGACCTCGTGCACGCCAACGACTCGCGTGACACATTCGGCTCCGGCGCCGACCGGCATGCGAACTTCGGAGACGGACAGATCGCCGCCGACGACCTGGTGCACGTCGTCTGCGAGGCGGCGGCGCCGGTCGTTTGCGAGACACCGGGAGGTGGCGACGGCCAAGGCGCCGACATTGCCTGGCTGCGAGACCGAGTCCGCTGAGACATCCACTGAGGGCCCGACCGGCTGATGGATCCGTACGGTGCTCCGCGGCAGAACAGAGGCTGGCTGCACTCCGGTAGCGTTGCGCCGCGTGAGCCGGATCGACGTACGCCCCGTCAGCACTGAGCAGCACCTGGGCTTCCTGAGCCGGCAGTCGGACGCGAGCTTCCTTCAGACGCCGGCGTGGGGTGAGGTGAAAAGCGAGTGGCGCAAAGAGTCGATCGGCTGGTTCCGCGACGGTGAGCTGAGCGGGGTCGGGCTCGTCCTCTACCGGCAGTTGCCCACAGTCAATCGCCATCTCGCCTACCTCCCCGAGGGCCCGGTTCTGGACTGGTCCGCGGGAAACCTGGCCGAGTGGCTGTCGGCGATGGCCGAATACCTCAAGTCCCGAGGGGCCTTCGGTATCCGGATGGGACCACCGATCGTGACGCGGACCTGGAGCGCCGACACGGTGAAGAAGGCGATCGCAGACGACGTCCACCGCCGACTCGGCGACGTACCCGCCGACGGGCGCTTCGAGGTGGGGGGTGACGTGCAGGCGCTGTTGCGCGCCGAGGGCTGGCGCCCGATCACCGCTGAAGGCGGCTTCACCACCGGACAGCCGCAGTACGTCTTCCAGATCCCGCTGCGAGGACGATCAGAGCAGGATCTTCTCACCGGCATGAACCAGCAGTGGCGTCGCAACATCAAGAAGGCGGACAAAGCCGGCGTGACCGTCACCGTGGGGAGCATCGGCGATCTGCGTGCGTTCCACACGTTGTACGCCGAGACCGCCGGACGTGACCACTTCAACCCGCGGCCGTTGCCGTACTTCGAGACGATGATGAAGGCGCTGCAGGCCGAGGACTCCGATCGCATCCGGCTCTACCTCGCTCACCACGAGGGCGACCTGGTGGCCGCCACCACGTGGGTGAGGGTCGGCAGCCACGTCTGGTACTCCTATGGCGCCTCCTCGTCGGCCAGGCGCGAGGTTCGTGGCTCGAACGCCATTCAGTGGCAGATGATGCGAGACGCCCTCGCGGTCGGTGCGACCGTCTACGACCTGCGTGGCATCACCGACACCCTCGACTCCCACGACCCCCAGGTGGGGCTGATCCAGTTCAAGGTCGGTACCGGCGGCGAGGCGGTCGAGTACGTCGGGGAGTGGGACCTGCCGCTCAACCGATTGATCTACAAGGCGTTCGACCTCTACATGAGCCGGCGGTAGCACGTGCCGGTCAGCTTGTACGTCGACGGACCGCGCTGGCGCCGGCACCTGCTGGGTGCCGCGGCGGCGTACCCCGGCATCGTGCCGGTGGCGAAGGGAAACGGCTACGGGTTCACCATCGGGCGGCTGGCCCGGCGCGCCGAGTGGTTAGGTGCCGACACGATTGCCATCGGGACGTACGCCGAGGTCGTCGACGTCCGGCAACGCTTCTCCGGAGACGTGCTGGTGATGGAGCCGTGGCGGCCCTTCCGCACCGACATTCCCTACGATCCCCGCCTTGTCCACACCGTCGGGCGGCTCGACGACCTGGCGGCTCTCGGGGACCGCGGTGACCACCCCCGCGTCGTGCTCGAGGCGCTCACCTCAATGCACCGGCACGGTCTCCCCGCAGACGCGCTGGCAGGCATCGGCCGCTCACCTCGCGGCGTTCGGCTCGAGGGGCACGCGCTGCATCTACCGCTCGGGACTGGACATGTCACCGAGGTCGAGCACTGGCTGGCGACGTGTCCGGCTGACCGATGGTTCGTCTCCCACGTCAGCGACGTCGAGATCTCGGCGTTGCGTCGCCGGCATCCCGACCTCGAGCTCCGACCACGGGTCGGTACTGCGCTCTGGCTCGGCGACCGAGCCGCCCTCGACGTACGCGCCACCGTGCTCGACGCTCACACCGTGCGGCGAGGCGACCGGGTTGGCTACCGACAGCGCATCCTGCCCAGGGCCGGAACGGTTCTCGTGCTGTCAGGAGGCACGGCCCACGGCATCGCCCTGGAAGCACCGACTCCGGCGGCAACGGCCCGCCAACGCGCCCTTGCCGTAGCGCGCGGTGGCCTCGACGCGGTCGGTTGGGCGCTGTCGCCGTTCGTGGTCGACGGCAAGCAACGCTGGTTTGTGGAGCCCCCTCACATGCAAGTCTCGCTGATCTTCCTCCCAGCTGGCTCTGCGGTCCCCCGGCTGGGTGACGAGGTCAGGGCCCAGGTGCGCCTCACGACCACTACGTTCGACCACGTCCAGATCAGCTGAGCACCTCACGCTGCACGTCTCGCTGATCTTCCTCCCAGCTGGCTCTGCGGTCCCCCGGCTGGGTGACGAGGTCAAGGCCCAGGTGCGCCTCACGACCACTACGTTCAACCACGTCCAGATCAGCTGACGACCGACCGGACACGGCCAGTGACGCGGCCGGACACGTCAAGGCGCTGATTCGGTACGCGCGAGCCGCCCAGCTGCCCGGGGCGGCGGCTCGTGCAGCTCGGCGTCGATGCCCTCGTCGAGAACACCGCCCAACGGATCGTCGGAGAGGCCGTCCCTTCGAACCGGGTCGGACCATGGGTTGAGGATGTCTCGGACCACCATCACCACCAAGAAGAGCTCGCCGGATATGCGCAGCAGCACCGCCAGTCCGTAGAGCCAGTCGTGGGCGCCGGCCGCCACGAAGAAGTTCGCGATGTGCATCCATACAGCGAAAAAGTAGAAGATCTCGCAGGCCTGCCAGATCACGATGTCGCGCCAGCGTGGGCGGGCGAGCGCTGCAAGTGGGAGCAGCCAAAGCACATACTGCGGTGAGTAGACCTTGTTGATCAGCAGAAAGGCCACGACGACGAGGAAGAGCAGCTGCACCAGCCGCGGGCGGCGGCGCGCGAACAACCCGAGCAGCGCGATGGCCAAGCACGCCAGGCCGAAGAAGATCCACGTCGTCACGTTGACGACGTGCGAGCTGGCGGCGTGACCGTAGTTGGAGGCGACCAGCCAGATCGAGCCGAAGTCCGGCCCGCGGTCGGCATTGAACCGCCAGAACCATAGGTACTCGTCGGGAGACCAGTAGAAGACCGGCAGGTTGACCAACAGCCAGACGCCGAGAGCCCCTGCGGCCGTCTGCATCCAGGTGTCGAGCTTGCGCTCCCGCCAGCACAGCACCAGCAGCGGTCCAAGGAAGAACAGCGGGAACAGCTTGGTGGCGGCGCCGAGTCCGATGAAGATACCCGCCCAGACGGGTCTTCGCGTCGACCAGGCCCACAGGAACCCCGCGACGCACCCGATCACCAAGATGTCCCAGTTGATCATCGCGGTCAACGCCAGGCATGGCGAGGCCGCGATGAGCATCGCGTCCCACGGTCGTCGTCGCTGGGCGTGCACGAGGAACGCAAGTGAGATGAGCAGCAGGACGAAGAAGCCGATGGCGTTGACGGCCCAGAAGAGGGTCCCGTCGTACTGGACGTCCTTGTTGGCGCCGACGTCTTGGTGGCTCAGCGCGGACACGTCGGGTGACTTGCCGATCAGCTGGGTCACGAACCCTGCAAGACCCATCCAGGCGCCGGTCAGGACGGGGTACTCGATCGAGTATTGGTGGACCTCGTCCGGGCCGGCCGGCTGCTTGATGTCCGGCAGCGAGCTGATGGGCTGAAAGGGGAGGATGCCTTCGGCAAGCCCGCGGCCGACGTACAGATAGGAGATGTCGGAATAGCACATGTGGGAGAACGGCAGCGGCTGTGCGGCATCATCCCATTCCGTCACCACGCAGGGGCTCTTCTGCACGACACCGAGGCCGAACGTCAGGATCGCGACGGCGAGTACGACGCGCAAAGGACCCCACCAGCTGTGGCCGGTGAGCGCGATCCGACCAAGCGGACCCCCGACACCGGTCGATGCAGCACGCGCCAGCGGGTCAGCGTGCGTCGGCGCGACGACGTCGCTCCGTGTCCTGACCTGCTCGCTGTGCAACCGCCCTCGTCCCCTTCGCCCGCATCATTGGTGTCTTCCGCGCAAGCGTGCTAGTCAGGCGCCGCCGAAGGTCCCGGCCCGGTGGTCCTCGTCGGGACCGGTGTGGTCAGAACCGTAGTAGGTGGCTCGCTCGTGGTCGTCGGCGGCGGCGGCGGCTCACTGGTCGTGGTCGTGGGCGTGGGCGGCGGCGGCTCACTGGTCGTGGTCGTGGTCGTGGGCGGCGGCGGCTCACTGGTCGTGGTCGTCGGCGGCGGCGGCTCACTGGTCGTGGT
>JACCVZ010000233.1 GCA_013697905.1 Nocardioidaceae bacterium | reverse complement strand
CGGGCCTCGATGGGATGGGCACCGGACAGATCACGATCAACGGCGTCCTCGATGCGACCGGCAAGCGCGGTTGCGGTGATGGCAATGACTCCGCGGGCGGTGGTGCGGGTGGCACGATCTTCGTGGTCGCGCAGACCGTCACGATCGGCGCCACCGCCGTCATCACGTCGGCCGGTGGACTTGGCGGCGACACGCAAAGTGCGCTGTCGGGGGGCGAGTGCCCGATGCCGTTCCAGCAGAGCGGCACGTGTGACGACTGCGGTGGTGGCGGCGGCGGCGGCATCGTCTCGGTCCTGTCGGTCACGTCCAACATCGACGACAGGGCGGTGTTCAGCGTCAACGGTGCGATCGGTGGCATCTGTCCGATCTGCAACGGCGAAGCCGGTGGCGGGGTCGGCGAGCTTCAGATCTCGGGCGGCTACGTCGGCGAGTTCTGCGATGGCTTCGACAACGACTTCGACGACCAGGTCGACGAGGGCTTCGCCGATCTCGCGTGCCCGGGGATGTCCAAGCCGGCGTGCTTCAATGGCGTGCCGCAGCAGTGCACCCCGGACGTGCCGGCGTGCCAGGGCCCGGTGACCGACAGCCGCTCGCGGTTCGCCGTCATCCTCGACACCTCCGGGTCGATGCTCGGGACGCTCGGCGGCGTGCCGACGTTCGGCGACGGCTCGATCGATCACCCCGGCCGCGACCACAACGCCAACATGCTCGCGGACGACTCGCGCCTGTTCAAGGCGAAGACCGCGCTCAACCAGGTCATCGCCGGCTACCCGAACATCGACTTCGCACTCGCGCGCTATCACCAGGACACGTCGGTGAATCGCAGCTGCCAGCTCGCGCACAACTTCGAGTGCAACGCGATCTGCTGCAGCTACGACAACCCGACCGGCAACACGCCCCCAGCGCCGAACCCGGCGTGCAGCGTGAATGGCGGGACGTCCGGCAACGTCGTGGTCCTCAAGAACTCGCCGGGTGACGAGTGCGTGAACTACGCCGGCAACTGCGGCCCCCCGCGACGCGGCGCGGATGTCGTCGTCGGGTTCGGCGCGGACATCAACAATCACCTGATGTGGCTCGACGGCAAGGAGACCAGCTTCGACGCGAGCACGACCGAGGGCGCGTACTGCAACTTCGCGGGTGGCGGTGACTGCGAGCTGCGCGGCACCGGCCCGACCCCGCTCGCAAATTCGCTGAACGCGGTCGAGGACTACCTCACGCCCATCAAGGCGTGCGACGTCGCCTCGACCGGCGGCTGCAGGAAGTACAACGTCATCTTGCTCACCGATGGCGCGGAGAGCTGCCAGGGCAATCCGGTCGCCGCGGCGACCGCGCTGCGCAACAAGGGCATCAACACGTACGTCGTTGGCTTCTCGACCCTGCCGTCGGAGTCCGCGCAGCTCAACGCGATCGCGCTCGCCGGCGGCACCCAGACGGCCTTCCTGGTCGGCAGCGACGACGCCCTCGCGAACGCGCTCGCGACCATCGTGTCGAACTCCATCGTGTTCGAGACGTGCAACAACCTCGACGACGATTGCGACACCCTCGTCGATGAGGGCTTCGCGAAGGGTGGCATGTGCGACAACGGCCAGCAGGGCATCTGTCGCTCAACCGGCACGAACGTGTGCCGGGCCGACGGCGCCGGGGTGCAGTGCAACGCACCCGCCGTCACGCCGGGGACCGAGCCGCCGAACGGCTGCAACAACGTGGACGACGACTGCGACGGCAAGATCGACGAGGGGGTCACCGGGTGCAACTGCATCCCGCAGGGCGAGAGCTGCAACAACATGGACGACGACTGCGACCTCGCGATCGACGAGAACCTCACGCGGCCGTGCGGCACGGGCGTGTGCCAGGGCGTCGAGACCTGCACCGGCAACAACATCTGGACCGGGTGCACCGCACCGATGTCGAACCCCGAGACCTGCGACGGCGCGGATCAGGACTGCGATGGCGTCGCCGACGGCTTCACCGAGGCCTGCTCGAACCTGGCGGGCGCGTTCCCACTCGGCGATCCACGCAACAACCCGGGCAACACGACCTGTCCAGCCGGCGAGATGTGTCCCCCGACGAGCGTGTCACCGGGCTGTCTCATCGAGGGCCCGGCGCTCTGCCTGTGTCACCCCGGCATCAAGAGCTGCCCGGTGAACGGCAACGGCATGTTCGGGGACTGCACGGGCGAGCTCGGCCCCACCCTCGAGGTCTGCAACGGGCTCGATGACGACTGCGACGGCACGGTCGACGAAGGCACCGATGGCGCCGATTGCTCGACCAACTGCGGCACCGGCGCGACGGTCTGCATGAACGGGACGATCAGCTGCACGTCGACGACGCAGCCGACCGACGATACCTGTGACAACAACGATGACGATTGCGACGGGTCGATCGACGAGGACTACGTCTCGTCGGGTGCCTGCGGTCAGGGGCCACCGGCCACGGTGTGCATGGGCGTCGAGCAGTGCGTCGCCGGGGTCGAGACCTGCGTCGGCGAGCCGGTCGGGGTCGAGAGCTGCAATTGCGACGACGACGACTGCGACACGCGCGTCGACGAGAACGTGACGTGCGGCGGTGGTGCCTCGTGCATCAGCTGCCAGTGCGCGCAGCCGTGTCAGGGCGGCGAGTTCCCGTGCCCGTCGGGCAAGGCGTGCTCGAACGGGTTCTGCATCGCCGATCCGTGCTTCGGCATGGACTGCCCGCCGATGGGCGGCGTCGAGCAGACCTGCGTGGTCCAGGGCAACGACGGGGTGTGCGTCGACTCGTGCTCGCTCGTGAGCTGCAACAGCGGGCTCGTGTGCCAGCCGTCGTCCGGTGATTGTCTGCCGGACAACTGCGCATCGTTCCCCGAGAAGTGCACGGCGGACCAGAACTGCGTCGCGGGCGTGTGCGTCTCGAACCCGTGCGCGAATGTCGACTGTCCGATTGCGGAGTACTGCTCCGGTGGCCAATGCTTCGGCAGCTGCGCCGGGGTCGAGTGCCCCGATGGGCAGCGCTGCCGGATGGGCACGTGCCAGACCGACCCGTGCGGCGAGCCGTGCCCGTTCGGTCAGGTCTGCAACGACGCGACCGGCACCTGCGGCACGAACCCGTGCAAGAACGTGATCTGCCAGGCGGGCCAGTGGTGCGATCCGAACGGTGACGGCCAGTGTGCGGATGATCCGTGCGTCGGCACGACCTGCCCGGATCCGGCGCAGCAGTGCCGCGGCGGAACCTGCGACGACCCGGTCGTGGCCGGCAACGACGCCGGTCCCGAGGAGTACATC
>JACCVZ010000216.1 GCA_013697905.1 Nocardioidaceae bacterium | reverse complement strand
GACGGCGGCGCGTACCACCCGCGCGCTGGCCCGCACCTGGCCCTGGCGCAGCTGCTCGGTGAAGCCGGCGAGGCCGGTGATGTCGCAGTCGATCCGAGGCTCCCGGATGAACGTCCCGCCCTGACGTCCCGGGATGCGCTCCAGGACGCCGCGGCCCTCGAGTGAACCCAGCGACTGCCGCAGAGTCATCCGACTGACGCCGACAGCGGCCGCCAGGTCCTTCTCCTTGGGAAGCTTGTCGCCCGCCACCAGCCGCCGGTCTTCGATCAGCGACATCAGCCACTGCTCGATCTGCACATGAGCAGGCGCGCCGGAACTCGACGACAGGTCGGGGCGCGACGGCAGCTCATGGACGCCAAGAGGCGGGCCGGTCGGTTGGGACGCCTGACCACTCGCCATCAGCGCCCCCTCGCGGCTGTCAGCTCCTTGTTACTTCTCGTCGAAGATCTCGACGACGTCCTTGTCGATCGTGTGCCGGGGTCCGGTGAACCAGTTCTTGGCCGAGACGCTCCACCAGATCTGCAGCAGCACCAGCGCCCCGATCGTCAGGATCGGTGCGTAGTTCACCCACCGCCACTGGAAGTCGTCGCTGAACGGAACCCCCTGGGGAGCGAACGGCAAGATGAAATAGACCGACACGATGGCGATCTCGGCGACCGCCACCAGGTTCATCCACCTGTAATTGGCGCCCAGCGTCCAGCTGCCGGGCTTGAAGGAGTCCCCGGCCTTCCAGCGCAGCCAGATCGGGATCGCGAACGCCAGGTAAAGCCCGATCACCGCGACGGAGACCACGGCATAGAACGCGACCGGGACCACGGCTCCGGCGCGCTCCACCTCCACCAACGCGGGGAGCGTGATCAGTGTCGCGATGACCGCGCTGAGCAGCACCGCATTCGCCGGGACCCGGCTCGCCGTCAGCTTCGACCACAGCGCCGACCCGGGGATGCCGCCGTCGCGGCTGAAGGCGAACGTCATCCGGGAGCAGCTGGTCATGCAGGCGACGGTGCAGAAGAACTGACCGGCACTGGAGATGAACAACACCGTGCCTGCCCAGCTGCTCGACAGCGCTTGGTCGAAGATGAGGTTGGAGTATCCTCCGCCGGCCGTCAGCTCCGCAGGATCCTGCACCGCGAACACGAACGCCAGCAGCAAGATCCAGCCGCCGATGGCGGAGTAGGCGATCGACTGCCACAGCCCGCGAGCCGCCGCCTTGGAGGCCGTCTGCGTCTCCTCGGACAGGTGCGCGGAGGCGTCGAAACCCGTGATCGTGTACTGCGTGAGCAGCAATCCAAGCGGCAGCACGAAGAACCAGTACTTGCCGTCGCTGAACCCGGACGCGTTGATCCGCTCCGTCAAGACGAACGACAAGCTCTGGTGGTTGTCAGGGATCAGGATGAGGATGAGGATCACCGCCGCCGCTCCGGCCACGTGCCACCACACTGACACGTTGTTGATCACTGCCAGCAGATGGCTGCTGAAGATGTTGAGGACGGCCGCCACAGCGAGAATGCCCAGGAACAGCCAGAAGACCCGGGTCAGCGAGTAGCTGTCTGCCCACGACGTGCTGAACTCGCTGATCGTGAGGTCGAGGAACGTGGCGCAGCCGTACGCCACAGAAGCAGTGACGGCGAGCAGACCGATCAGGTTCAGCCAACCGGTGAAGAACCCTGCCTTGGGGCCTCCCAGCTTGGCAGCCCACCAGTAGATGCCTCCCGAGGTCGGGTACGCCGACACCAGCTCCGACATCGTGAAGCCGATGAGCAAGATGAACAGCGAGACGATCGGCCAGCCCCACGTGATCGCGATCGGGCCGCCGTTCACCCAGGCCTGGCCGAAGGTGGTGAAGCAGCCGGCCAGGATGGAGATGATCGAGAACGAGATGGCGAAGTTCGAGAACGCCGACCAGCTGCGGTTCAGGTCTTGCTTGTATCCGAGGTCGGCGAGTTGTCGCTCGTCTTCGTTCATTTCTGTTTGAGACATGAATCCTCCGGTGATGAACGTGGTGCGGCTTGCGTGGCGGGTAACGGTGCGCGAGCGATGCGGTGTCGTCCTGCTGGTATTGCCGTACAAATGTGCTCTTTCAGGTGCGTCAGTCGGGTGCGGCGGCCGCAGTGAGCCAGTCCTCGAAGGTCCCGTCGTCGAACTCGTCGACGGCCCTGTCGTACTTCTCCATCCCCCACTCCCAGAAGTCGAAGTCGAGCTGACTGGTGGCGTCCTGGATGGACGCCCACAAGGTCCAGCCGTACTTCGACATCAGCCCGAGCAGGCGAGCACGTGCGACAAGGCTCGGCCGCTCGCGACCGAAGTAGCACGTGACGAGCTCGTCGAGCTGGTCCGGCACAAGGTTCGACTCGCTCCAGATATTGCCGAGCTCGAAGCACGGGTCGTTGTTGCCTGCGTACTCGAAGTCGATGATCCAGAGCCGAGCCCCGTCGTCGAGGAAGTTGGCGGCGAGCAGGTCGTTATTGCAGGGCACGGTCGCCACCTCGACAGCCGACAGCGCGCGCCGCATCGCTGCGACCTGCGGCATGAACTCGAGGTAGCGCCGCGGA
>JACCVZ010000180.1 GCA_013697905.1 Nocardioidaceae bacterium | reverse complement strand
GCTGCCGCGGGTGTCGTAGAACCACTTGGGTGGCAGCCACTTGGGCGATGAGCCGAGCCCGAGACGTGCGTCGGCGCGAAGGGAACCCGCAGCCTCATCGGACGTCAGGTGGATCTCGAGCCGGGCGCGGGTCATGCCGCCGCCTCGTCGAGAGGATACTGCTTCACGGTTCCTGGCCATGCCTCGACGACGCAGCGATCGGGGACCTGCCGCCAGCTGGTGTCGTCGAGGTCCAACGGTTCGGAACTGACGGCGACGCCGCCGGGTCCGTCTCGCACCGACAAAGCGTGCGTCCAGGTGGTCGCCGCGATCATCTCGCCATCGGTGAGCAGCAGGTTGAGCCGCGACCGCGGCGCAAGCCGTACGACGTCAGCGGCGACGCCCGCGAGCGCCTCACCGGGCGACGCGCCGGCGCGCAACCGATGCCGGACCAGCGCCCACAGGAGGGCGGAGTCGGTCGGTGCGTCGAGTGTCACCAGATCCTCGACCGGGATCGTGGCGGCCAGTTTGGTGACCGAGCCTGGCCAGCCGGCCACCAGACCGTTGTGGCTGAAAAGCCAGCGCCCGTAGGTGAAGGGAGCCGCGGCGGTCTCGACGACCGGCATGCCCGCGCTGGCGCTGCGGACCGCTGCGAGCACACACCCCGAGCGGACGGCACGAGCGAGGTGTGTCAGGGACAGGTCCGTCCAGATCGCGCTGCTGCGGCGGTAGCGCACGGCGTCGCTCCCCGGGCTGGGATGCCAGCCCAGCCCGAAGCCGTCGGCGTTGATCGTTCCACCGCCGCGCATGTCTGCCGGGGCCCAGGACTGGTGCAGCAGCGAGTGCGGCGGGTCAAGCACCAGCTCGGCCAGCGTGACCGGTGCGCCGACGTAGGCCAGGTGGCGACACATGTGGTCAACCGATCTCGTCGGGCCGGGCGTCGCGAGCACACCGGAAACCGGCGAAGATCTGCCGACGGATCGGGTAGTCCCAGTTGCGGAACGTGCCCCGGCAGGTGACTGGGTCGGTGCCGAACGAGCCGCCGCGGAGCACCTTGTAGTCGCCTCCGAAGAAGACCTGGGAGTACTCGGCGTACGGGAACACCGTGAACCCGGGGTAAGCGTGGAAGTCGCTGCTGGTCCACTCCCACACGTCACCGATGAGCTGCTGTATGTCGAGCAGCGACGCCCCAGCGGGGTAGGCCCCGACTTCGGCGGGCTGCAGGTGCCGTTGACCGAGGTTGGCGTGCTGGGGACCAGGGTCGTCGTCGCCCCAAGGGTAGCGACGCGACCGCCCGCTCGACGGGTCGCAGCGCGCAGCCTTTTCCCACTCCGCCTCGGTGGGCAGCCGTCGACCGGCCCAGGCGGCGTACGCCTCGGCTTCGTGGAAGCTGACGTGGACGACCGGTTCGCGCCGGTTCAACGGCTGGTGTACGCCGAAGCGCAACCGCACCCAGCGGTCACCGTCGCGCTCCCAGAACCGGGGGGCGGTGATCTCGGCGTCGCGGATGTGCCGCCATCCGGGCGTTGACCACCAGCGCTGGTCGTCGTAGCCGCCGGACTCGAGGAAGCGCAAGTAGTCGCCGTTCGTGATCGGCGCGGTGTCGAGGAAGAAGGCAGGCACGTCGATCGTGTGCGCAGGCCGCTCGTTGTCGAGCGCCCATGGCTCGGTGGACGTCCCCATGGTGAACGGGCCGGCAGGCACCAGCACCTCGGCCGCGGCCAGGGATGCGCCGGGGGGCGGTGGTGGTGCGTCGAGCACGGGCGCCCCCGCGCGCAGCTGATGGGTGGCGAGCATCGTCTCGTCGTGCTGTTGCTCATGCTGGGCGATCATGCCGAACGCAAAGGCGTTGTCGACCAGCCTGCTGCCCTCGAGCGGCGTGTGGTCGAGAACGTCGAGGACCTTGTCGCGCACCTGGCGGAGGTAGGCGCGTGCCTCGGCGGGAGCGAGCAGGGGCAGTCCAGGACGGTCAGAGCGGGCGTACTTGAACGCGTCGTAGAGCTCGTCGATGTCCTGACGCACGGGTTCGCGACCACCGACGTCGCGCACCAACCACAGCTCCTCCTGGTTGCCCACATGGGCGAGGTCCCAGATCAGCGGCGACATCAGCTTTGAGTGCTGTCGCACGACCTCGTCGTCGTCGACCGCGTCGGTGAGCGCGATGCTGCGGTCGCGTGAACGGACGAGCGCCTCGGCTACGCGGGTCCGAAGCTGCTCGGGTCCGTGGTCCTCGACGTCAGTGGGCTGCCACGGTTGCGACACGGCGGTCATGGGCGGCACCTCCAGGGGCTCGTCCGTGCAGCCGGTACTGCACCAGATCGGTGATCGTGCGGGTGAGTGCAGGGGTGAGGTTGGCGCCCTCGACGGCGCGGCATCCGGCGTCGGCAACCGCCGCCGCCGCTCGAGCGAGCAATGGATGAGAGGCGCCCAGCCGGGCGGCTTCCATCCAGCATTCCTCGACTGGCTCACAAGCTGCCAATGCCTCGCTGAGGTTGACGGGGTCAGCGACGAGGCTGCTCAGGAGCGCGACGGGGACCACCCACTCGCCCGCGGGCTGGGCGTCCAGGTAGCGGACCTCGTAGTAGCCGTGCGGGCGGACGGGTGGGAACAGCGTGGTGAGGTGGTAGTCCAGGTCGTCGTACGTCGGCGGGCGTCCAAGTGGCCCCGCATCCGCCCGGCGGCCGGTGTTGACCCAATCGGCGAACGTCATGGCGGTCGGGGCGACCCACGAGCCCGCATCTTTGACGCACACCAACGGCGCGTCGAGTGCTCGCCGGGCATAGTCCGCCGCTGGGTCTGCGCAGCGCGCCGGAGCCGAGGAGGTCGGGGGCGAGGTGCTCAGGGTCGCGCGCATCCGGGCCGAGGCCCACCCGGTATCGCCAGAGACGTCGTGGCGTGAGTTGGCGAAGAGGGCGACGAGTGCAGGTCCCAGGCAATGCAGCGCCTGCCAGCGACCGGCGCCGGCGACGTCGGCGTCGACACACACCTGGATGCCGGCGGTGCTGGACATCATCTGGATGCCGTAGTCGCCGATCGGCTCGAAGAACGCCTGCATGGCGTCATAGCGGAGGGTGTGGAGGATGCGGGTCGGCGACCGGTGCGGATCGAGTCCGGTCTCGCCGAGCGTCAGGTCGGCGCGGTGCAGCAGCAGATTCAGCGCGGCGGCGTCCTCGTGCGTGGAGGCGAGGAGCCGGGCCAGGGAGTCGGCAGGGAGGGTGGAGATCTCCACCTGACCGCCCGGCTCGACGGTGACGACCGATCCTCGGGCAAGGGGCAGATGGGGGCTGGCGGCGTCGAGCGTGCGTGGCGCATGGAGTCCGAGTGCGTCGGCCAGCCGGGGGGCGGAAAGCTCTCGTTGCGGATGATGGCGGTCGTGCAGGGTCCACTCGAGCTCGACACCGGTCAGCCGCGGTGGCCCGTGCTTGAAGCACACCATGGCGACGTATCCCTCCGCGTGCTCGCGCGACGTCACGTGGTCTGTGGGCAAGGGTCGGTCGACCAGCGCTGCTGACTCAGGGATCACCATGTCGAGTCGAACCTAACCCCCGGTTCCGACAGCGACAACCAGCCGATGGTGACCATTCGGTGACGACCGTCAAGTGAAGCGTTTCACCTTGGCCAGCGGGCCTTGGGTCGCTGGCGCGGGGTGTGTGCAAGGGTCGCAAAGTGGTGACCATCACGTTCTGGAGATTTGGGCGCGGTCACGCAAACGTCTAGGATGTAAGAGTCAACCACGGTATACACACATTACACACCAACGGCCTCACCAGGCCGGATCATGGAGGAGAGTCATGTTCACCGCACCGGACCTCGTGCGCGAGATCGGCGTGTCCAGGCGAGCCGAGGCGCGGGAGTCAGTCCTCCTTGCGGCTGCCCGTCTGGCCAACCGCGAGCGCCGGATCCGCCGCCGGCTGCAGCGTCTCGACGGACACCTAGCCGGGCAGCGCTGGCACTGACCCGACGACGCAGCCCGCCCGCGCGTAGCTCGACACCACACGACCCGACGACGCCACCAGGCGACGTCGGGTCTCTGCCTTGCCTGCTGGCTCGGGAGCTCGAGGTCGAGGCCGTCAGCGTCCCTGGCTGGCGACGGCTTTGATGGCCTCGGCTGCCGCGTCGGGGTCGAGGTATTCGCCTCCCTCGACCAGAGGACGCAGGTTGGCGTCGAGCTCGTAGAGCAGGGGGATGCCGGTCGGGACGTTGAGATCGACCACGGCTTCTTCCGACATGACGTCGAGATGCTTCACCAGCGCACGCAGAGAGTTCCCGTGCGCCCCGACCAGAACGGTCGCACCGACGCGCAGGTCGGGGACGATCGCGTCGTACCAGTAAGGGAGCAGCCGGTCGACGACGTCGGCCAGACACTCGGTGCGGGGGCGGATCTCGTCGGGCAGATCGGCGTAGCGAGGGTCGTCGACCTGGCTGAACTCGTCGTCGTCGGCGAGCCTCGGCGGCGGGGTGTCGTACGAACGTCGCCACAACATGAACTGCTCCTCGCCGTACTCCGCCAGCGTCGCCTTCTTGTCCTTGCCCTGCAATGCGCCGTAGTGCCGTTCGTTGAGCCGCCATGACCGCCGGACCGGGAGCCAATGCCGATCGATGGCATCGAGGCACAGCTCGGTGGTCTGGATGGCGCGGCGGAGCACGGACGTGTGCAGGATGTCGGGCAGCACACCGCGTTCGCTCAGCAGCGCAGCTCCCCGCACCGCCTCGTTGCGACCCCTGTCGGTGAGGGGCACATCGACCCACCCGGTGAAGAGGTTCTTCGCGTTCCAGTCGCTCTCCCCGTGGCGGAGCAAGACCAGTCGGTACGGCGCAGCGCTCATGTCCGCACCCTAGTGGGGGACCTGGTGGGCTCAGACCGCTGCTGGGTGTTGGCCGGTCACCAGGAAGACGATCCGACGCGCCATCGACACGGCGTGATCGCCGATCCGCTCGTAGTACCGGCCGAGCAGCGCCAGGTCGACCGCCGGCTCGACGCCATCCGCCCAGTCGTCGCCCAACAGCATCCGGAACATGGAACGGCGCAAGTGGTCCATGTCGTCGTCGGCTGCCTCGAGCTCGCGGGCGGCCCGGACGTCGTGCGTCGCCACGATCTCGGCGGCAGCAGCGATCATCTCGTCGGCAGTCTTGGCCATCTGCTGGATGGTCGCGATTAAGACGTCCGGCACCGCCTTGCTGGGATAACGCAGCCGTGCGACCTTGGCGACGTGGACGGACAGATCACCCATCCGTTCGAGGTCGGCGACCATCCGAAGCGACGCCACGAGCATTCGCAGGTCGCCGGCCACTGGGGCCTGTCGGGCCAAGATGTCGAAGCTCTCCTCCTCGATCCGCTCCCGGGCCTCGTCGATGGCGAGATCGCCGCTGATCACCGCCTCTGCGGCGGAGACGTCGGCCTCGAGGAGCGCCTGAGTGGCCGTGGACAGGGCGGCACGGACATCGCCGGTCATTTCCACAAGCTCACTGAGGACACGGTCGAGCTGCTGCTGATACTGGTCGCGCATGAAGCAGACCGTAGATGCTGTGGATGAAGCGTGGGCGAAGCCCGGTGAACGCCGCGTGAACACTGGTGAAAACTGCGGCCATGCTGGCGCTCTGGGTCACGAACAGCCGGTGCACTGCTGCGTACGATCACCTCATGGACTCGTCGACCGCCGCACTGCTCGGAGGAGCAGTCGGGGCCGTGCTCGGCGCGGTCACGATCCTCGCGTTCCGCCTCAGCGAGCGCGACCAAGGCCGGACGCTGCAGGCCGTGCCAGAGCCCGTGGTCCCTTCGGGGGTGGCTGCGGTGCTGTCCGTCCTGCGGTCGTCCGCGCTGGTGGTCGGACCCGACGACTCCGTTCTCAAGGCGAGCGCGCCTGCGCACGCGATGGGGCTCGTCCGCGGATCCGACGTCGGCGTGGTCGAGCTGCTCGACCTCGTCCGCCAGGTGCGTCGCGACGGCCAGATCAGGGAGTCAGACCTCGTCCTCAGGCAGCGGCGCGGTCGGGCTCGCCAGGTCGCCGCGCGGGTGGCCCCGCTCGGCAGCCGGCTCATCCTCGTGCTGGTCGAGGACCGGACCCGAGAGCGCCGGGTGGAGGCGATCCGGCGCGACTTCGTCGCCAACGTCAGCCACGAGCTCAAGACACCCGTCGGTGCGCTCAACCTGCTCGCCGAGGCCGTCGGAGAGGCGGCCGAGGATCCCGAGGCAGTGCATCGGTTCTCGCAGCGGATGCGCACCGAGAGCGAGCGGCTGACCCGGCTCGTCCAGCAGATCATCGAGCTTTCCCGGCTGCAGGGTGACGACCCGCTCGACGAGGTCGATCCAATCGGTGTCGACACCTTGGCAGAGCGCGCGATCGACCGGGTCAAAGTGGATGCGGCGGACAAGGACGTCGAGCTTCAGTTTGCCGGCGACCGCGGGCTCACCGTCCTCGGCAACCAGGAGGAGCTCGTGGTCGCGCTCGGCAACCTGATCGAGAACGCCATCGCTTACAGCCCTGAGGGCACTCGCGTCACCGTGTCGGCTCGGGCCAAGGACGACACCGTCGACATCGTCGTCGCCGACCAAGGTGTCGGAATCCCAAGCGCCGAGATCGACCGGATCTTCGAGAGGTTCTACCGCGTCGACCCCGCCCGTGCGCGTTCCACCGGAGGCACCGGGCTCGGGTTGTCGATCGTCAAGCACGTGGCGGCCACCCATGGTGGCGAGGTCGGCGTCTGGAGCGTCGAGGGCGAGGGCTCGACGTTCACCCTCAGCTTGCCGGGCGGTGACCTGTCGGCTGGCGGCGGCGATCAGGGGACTCGCCTTGCCGCAGGTCCGCTGGACGATCTCGGACCCCTGCAGGCCGATGAGCCCACGGCCCAGCGCCGTGTCCTACTCAGCCCCCCATCCGTGACCCAAGAGGATGTCTCGTGACCCGAGTGCTCGTAGTCGAGGACGAAGAGAGCTATAGCGACGCTTTGTCGTACGTGCTGCGCAAGGAGGGCTTCGACGTCGCCCTCGCTGGAACGGGGCCGCTCGCGATCGAGGAGTTCGCCCGCAACGGTGCCGACATCGTGCTGCTCGACCTGATGCTGCCCGGGCTGCCCGGCACCGAGGTATGCCGACAGCTGCGCCAGATGTCGTCGGTGCCGGTCATCATGGTGAGTGCCAAGGATGCCGAGGTCGACAAGGTGGTGGGGCTCGAGCTCGGCGCGGACGACTACGTCACCAAGCCCTACAGCCCGCGCGAGCTCGTCGCCCGCATCCGGGCGGTGCTGCGGCGGGGCCAGGAGGCGGTCGAGGAGCCGGGGACCGCCCTGGAGTCAGGGCCGGTACGGATGGACGTCG
>JACCVZ010000128.1 GCA_013697905.1 Nocardioidaceae bacterium | reverse complement strand
TTGGCCGGCCGCGAAGGCGAGCTGTTCCGCAAGGTGCTCGGGTGGAGCCTTGTCCTGTTGCTGCTCATGTGCGTCCTCGTCGGACTGCAGGCCACCCCGGTGCTGGACTGGATGGTGCCTAACTAGGAAGGCGGTCTCGTCCCTCCGGCGGAGTCACTGCCGGGGAAAGTGAGCGTCGATGAACGCGTTGCGGAACTTTCCGTTCGGGTCATAGTCCGCGAGCAGCTTCTCGAAGTCCGATGACCGCTCGTACTGCGCGCGCACGACCTCGGGCTCCATGCAGAAGAGCTTGCCCCAATGCGGCCTTGCGCCGTACGGCTGCAGCCGCGGCTCAATCATCCTTAGCACTCGGCTGACCGCATCGGCGTCGTTGACCCAGGTGAAATGGATCGACACGGTGTCGCGCCGGTAGTTGGGGCTCATCCACAGGTCGTCCGCGGCGCAGCTGCGGATCTCAGAGATGTGAAGGACCCGGGCGATGTCGTCGCGGATCGGACGCAGCGCGGCGAGCGCGTCGGCGGCGTCCGTTCGCGAGACGTGGTACTCCGACTGGAGTTCACTGCCGCCCCTGGGCGGGAACGCGTGCCGGAAATGGGGCAGTCGTTCGTGCCAGGGACCGACGACTCCCTGCTGCTCGGTGCAAACGCCTGCAGACATGCCGGCAACAGGGTGCCGAGGGCCATCGGCGAGAGTCGCACCCAGCCACCGTGGTTCTGCCGGCCACGGCCCGCCGCTGTCAATCCGGCGCTTCAGCCACACCTGCCGGATTCGCGGCAGCCGCCAGTCCGTGAAAACGCTGACGCTGTACGCGCTCGAGAGGATCGTTGAGAGGTCCGTCGTGAGCTGCTCCTGCGGCATGTCGTCATACACGTACTGGGCGACGTCGAAGGAACGGATCGTGTCGAGCGTCAGACGGGTGACGATGCCGAGCGACCCGAGCCCCACTACTGCGCCCCCGAAAACGGCCGCATCGGTATCGCGGTCCAGTACGACGACCTCTCCGTCGGCGGTGACCATCTCCACGGCCGAGACAACCGTGGCCAGGTTGCCGTTCCCGTTACCCGAGCCGTGCGTCCCGGTAGCGCAGGCTCCACCGACGGAGATGTGCGGCAGCGACCCGAGGTTCGGCAGGGCGAGGCCCTCGGCATACAGCCACTGCGCCAGCTCGGCGTACCTTGTCCCCGCGCCGACGGTGACCGTGCTCCCTCGGCCGGCCAGCTCGATGCCGCTCGCCAGGCCGTCGAGCGACACGAGGTCTTCGGAGGTGTCAGCGATCCGATTGAACGAGTGTCCGGTGCCGACCGCACGGATCCGCGGGCTCCCGGCCACCAGGTGCTGCAGCTGCTCGACCGAGGTGGGCCGGAACAGCCGTTGCGCGTTGAAAGTGACGTTGCCCGCCCAGTTGGTCGACCGCCCCACGGCCGGGATCAGCGGCGGGGAGCGACGGTCCAGACGCGCACGTACTCGAACTTGGCGTCGAAGACCTGACCGTCCTGCGCGGCACCCATCGACACCAGGCCGATGCGCGCATCGTCGCCGAGCCGATGCACCCAGGTGCCTCCGCGCACCCAACGCTGACCGTCCTGGCTGGTGTAGGCCGTGTACAGCTGCCTGCCCGTGCCAACGGGCCGCAGCGCCTGACGCTTCACGATGCGGAGGTATGCCCACCGCCCGGGGGGTCCCACCACGGTGTTGCCGTAGCGGGGGAAATTGTCCGGGGCGTGGGCGACTTCCTTCGCGAACTCGGTCTGCCTGGTCTCCCATATCGACACACTGGCCAGCTTGATGAACCTGTCGGCGCTGCCGTAGATCACCAGTCCGGCCTGCACGTAGTTGTAGCAGCAGCCCTCGGGCGGCACGGGCAGGCGCACCTTGGTCTGCACGACGTAGTCCCTCCGGGGCGCGGGCTCGGTGAGCACGGACGCGTCGTTGCTGTCGACATACAGGTCAGCCCGCTGGGTGGTGAACCGGAACTTCCCGTTCTCCACGCCGTAGGTTCCGTCTGCCGGCTTGCGCACCCACGACCACTGATCACTCAACGACGACCCGCGGAACTCGTCCGAGAGCCTCCAGATGGGCCGACCCACCCGGTCGTTGCGACGCGGCTGCGGTCGGTAACGTGACTGCTCACCCGGCTGGGCGGCAGGTGCGGGCATCTTCTGGTACGACGCCCAGCGACCGGCCCGGACCGTCGGCCAACCGTTGACCCAGTCCAGCGGGTCGAGCAGCGGCGGTCGCTTGGTGAAACCGGGCTCGCTCTCGAAGTAGGGGTCGAACCGGTTTACCGCGTGATAGACCGTCCACCACTGTCCGTCGAAGTCGCGGAACACCGTGTTGTGGCCGGTGCCGACCCAGCGGTTGCCGTTCATACTGACCACCGGTGTCCCCCCGACTCTGCCGGCCAGCAGCGAGTTTCCCTCGCGGTCGACATACGTGCCCAGCGGCGTCCGAGACCGACCGGCGAAGACGCTGTAGCCGGTCAGCGGCCCGTTGCAGCAGTTGGTGGCGGAGGCGAACAGGTAATACCAGCCGCCTCGGCGTACGACGTTGGCGCCTTCGTAGCGGTTGCCCACCGTCACCTGCTTCGCCGTCCCGACCGTCGTCATGCCACGGGCGGTGAGTGCCACGTGCGTACCGAAGATGCCACCGAAGTAGCTGCCGTAGTAGAGGATGCCGCGATCCCTGATCGAGTCTCCGAGCACGTCGGGGTCGAACGTCCAGTAGAAGTTGCACCCTGAGGCCGATGCCCGCCGCGGCGCCACCACCGGTGTGTCGCTCACGCGCCACGGCCCGGTGGGGTTGCGGCTGGTGGCAACACCGATCGCGCTGTCGCCGTCGCAGTCCGGCTCACCGCTGACGGCTTCGTCGACGTTCGTCACCACGAACGTCATGTAGTAGCGGTGGTGGGTGGTGGAGTAGACGACGTCCGGCGCCCACAGTCCCGCGCCGTCTTCCGCCCAAGACGGCGGCTCAGGCAAGGCGTCCCCGACGTACGTCCAGTTCACGAGGTCGCGGCTGCGCATCATCGGGATGGGATGGAACACCACGTCGCCGGACCCGGCGGTGTCGCGGTTGTTGAGGGGATCGGTGGTGCAGTACATGTACCAGTACGGATCACCGGCCTGCTGCCCGCGGAGGACCGTCGGGTCGGCGCAGCTCTGGACGACCCCGTCGCCAGGAACGCGTGGCTGTAGCGGGTTGTGGTAGTTGTCGGCATCCGAACCAGCCGACGGCAACGCCGTCAGCGGGACAAGAGCGAGACCGAGCAGAGGCAGGAGGAGGGAGCGAAGACGGCGCGACATTCGCTTACTGTCCACCTATCACCGCATCCCCGCAACTAGGGCCTTCCGCACTGGACAGCCGGCAACTCAGCGGGCGGTCGCGACCTGCTGCGTGCCCATCACCTTCAACAAGGACAGTGCCGAGGACTCCGGCGTATCGGCAGCAGCGGAGTAGACCACGACCGCCTGGTCGTCGTCGGGCACGAGCAACGTGTCGCAGTCCAGATGGAGGGGGCCGAGTTCCGGGTGCACGATGGTCTTGTGATGGTTGCGCCACTGGGCAGACCTGCCCTGGTGCCACAGCGACTCGAAGCGACGGCTTTCCGACCGCAACCGGGCCACAAGTCGGCGGAGGTCGGCGTCGTCTGGATAACGGGCGGTTGCTGCGCGCAGGCTGCCGACGGTTTGGGATTCGGTGGCCTCAGCCTCCTCATCGGTGAGCGAGACGCGACCTGGAGATCCCAGGAACCGCTGCCAGGCTATGTTGCGCTCGCCGCGAGGCCACCTGGTGAAGTCGCCGAGGAGAGCCGCCGCGAGTGGGTTCCAGGCGATGATGTCGCTCTTGGCGTCGAGAACGAGCACGGGCAGATCCGACAGACGCTCGAGCATGCGCTGCACGCCGGGTCGCACGACCGACACGATCTGGCCCGGTAGAGGCCGCGCGGCACCTGCGAGCAGGAACAACGTGTCTCGCTCGTCGTCGTCGAGCCGTAGCGCCCGCGCCAGGCCGGTCAAGACCGACTCCGACGGATGCGGCCCTCGTCCCTGCTCGAGTCGAACCACATAGTCCACGCTGATGCCTGCCAACTGCGCTACTTCCTCTCTGCGCAGCCCCGACACCCGGCGGCGTGCCCCTGCAGGGAGCCCGACGTCAGCAGGATGCACACGCTCGCGCGCCCTCCGAAGCACTGCGGCCATCTCGATTCTGTCCACAGCACCATCCTGCCTCGCCCGACGCCAGGCTGGCACCGCGCTGGGTGGTACCACCAGTCCTAGGTTCGTTCGGGCCTGGATGCAGGTCGCGAACCCGCCGATGCTGGTGCCATGACAACGACAGAGAACACCAACGAAGTCGTCAAGCGCCCCGACACGGTCGCGCTGGTAACCGGCGGGAACAAAGGGCTTGGACGCGAGACCGTGCGACGGCTTGCCGAACTCGGCTGGACGGTGCTGCTGGGAGCACGTGATCCCGCCCGTGGTCAGGCGACCGCCGATGAGCTCACGAACTCCGGCGACGTTCGGTTCGTGGCCGTCGACGTGACGTCTCAGGAGTCGGTCGACGCCGCGGCAGCACAGGTGAACGACAGGTTCGGGAGACTCGACGTACTCGTCAACAATGCTGGCATCATCGGCGGCCGGAACAGCGTCGAGGACACCGCCGCCACAGACTTCCTCGCTTGTTACGCAGTGAACCTGCTGGGTCCCGTACGGATGACGCACACGTTCCTTCGCCTCTTGCAAGCGGCGGAGAACCCGAGGATCGTCATGGTCTCCAGCGGCATGGGTTCACTCACCGTCACATCCGATCCCGAACGCGGCGAGTCGTCCATTCACTCCCTCGTGTACCCCTCGTCGAAGACAGCCCTCAACATGGTCACGACCCAGTACGCCAAGGCACTTCACGGCATCAAGGTCAACGCCGCAGACCCCGGCTACACCGCTACAGATCTCAACAAC
>JACCVZ010000106.1 GCA_013697905.1 Nocardioidaceae bacterium | reverse complement strand
GCGAGGTCGCCGGGGCGCGGCCACGGATCACTCACGATGGTGGGGATGGTCGGGTCGCGCCGAACCGGAGACATCGCGGAGATCGGGTCGCTCCTTCGGGCAGCGGCCGCCAACTCTCAGCACAATGTCCGTCGAGATTCGGCCTGTACTGCCGCATGAGCGCGACACACCCGACCTCGGGGGTCGGAGAGGCTGGGACTGCGACGTCCGCCCGGACGCCGCGGGAGACACCGCGCACGAAGAGAAGGACGAAGCGAGCATGGCGGGACAAAAAATCCGTATCCGGCTCAAGGCCTACGATCACGAGGTCATCGACACGTCGGCACGCAAAATTGTCGACACGGTGACACGTACCGGTGCGAAGGTCGCGGGGCCGGTACCGCTTCCCACCGAGAAGAACGTGTTCTGCGTGATTCGCTCGCCGCACAAGTACAAGGACAGTCGGGAGCATTTCGAGATGCGGACCCACAAGCGTCTCATCGACATCATTGACCCCACGCCCAAGACGGTCGATTCGCTGATGCGGCTCGAGCTTCCAGCCGGCGTCGACATCGAGATAAAGCTCTGAGGGAACTGAGCCAATGAGCACTACACCGATCAGCGCTACACCGATCAGCGCTGCACCGATCAGCGCGGAACGAAACGTCCGCGGGCTGCTGGGCACCAAGCTCGGCATGACCCAGCTCTGGGACGAGAACAACCGCGTCGTACCCGTGACGGTCATCGAGGCTGCCTCGAACGTCGTGACCCAGGTCCGGGCCGCCGAAACCGACGGCTACACAGCCGTTCAGCTCGGCTTCGGCGAGGTCAAGCCGTCGAAGGTCACCAAGCCGATGGCCGGGCATTTCGACAGGGCCGGGGTCACTCCGCGTCGCCACCTGGTCGAGATCCGCACCGCCGACGCAGCCAGCTACAGCCTCGGTCAGGCGCTGAGCACCGATCTGTTCGCCGCCGGCGAGAAGATCGACGTCACCGGCACCAGCAAAGGCAAAGGCTTCGCCGGTGTGATGAAGCGACACGGATTTCACGGTGTCTCGGCATCGCACGGCTCACACCGCAACCACCGCAAGCCAGGCTCGATCGGTGGCTGCGCCACCCCGGGCCGGGTGTTCAAGGGTCTGCGGATGGCTGGCCGGATGGGTCATGACGTTGTCACCACCCAGAACCTCACGGTCCACGCCGTCGACACCGAGAAGGGAATCATCCTGGTCAAAGGCGCGGTTCCCGGTCCGCGTGGTCAGCTCGTGATCGTGCGCAGCGCCGCGAAGGCAACGGGGGAGGCGAAGTGAGCACCATCGACATCATCGACGCTGGCGGCTCCAGGTCTGGCAGCCTCGAGCTCCCGGCTGACGTCTTCGACACTCAGGTCAACATTGCCCTCATCCACCAGGTGGTCGTTGCCCAACTCGCCGCGGCGCGCCAGGGCAGCCACCACACCCTGAGCCGCGGTGAGGTCGCCGGCGGTGGCGCAAAGCCGTATCGGCAGAAGGGGACAGGCCGCGCCCGACAGGGCTCGATCAGAGCACCGCAGTACGCCGGCGGTGGTGTCGTCCACGGACCCACGCCTCGCGACTACTCCCAGCGCACACCGAAGAAGATGAAGGCCGCAGCACTGCGAGGCGCCCTCTCCGACCGTGCCCGCGAGGGCCGTGTCCACGTCGTCGAGGCGATCGTCACCGGCGACACTCCGTCGACCAAGGCGGCGCTGGCGCTGCTCGCTAAGCTCACCGACCGTCCCCGGGTGCTTGTCGTGTTCGCTCGTGACGACGAGGTGTCCACCCGCAGCCTGCGCAACGCCCGTGCGGTGCACACGCTCACCGTCGACCAGCTGAACACCTACGACGTGCTGCGCAGCGACGACGTGGTCTTCACCAAGGCTGCGTTCGACACGTTCGTGGCGGGTCGTTCGACCGGCACGACGGTGAAGGCCGGCGCCCCTTCGTCCGAGACCGCGACGGTCGGAACTTCCGCCGGCGCCCCCGGGCCGGCCAAGAACGAGCCGACCGCGGTCGCGAGCGCTGCCGACGAAGCTCCCCGCGAGGCGCCCTTCGGCGCCGGTTCGGCTGCTCCGCTCGACGGCGGCGAAGCGCCCGTTGGTTTCGCCGTCAAGGGCAACACGAACTCGATGAAGTACCACCAGCAGGGTGGTCAGTGGTACGAGCAGACCGAGGCCGAGGTGTGGTTCGAGTCGGCCGAGGCCGCCGAGAAGGCTGGCTTCGTCGAGGCGGGAAGCCAAGCGTCGATCGAGGCCAACGAGGAGGACAGCACGTGAGCAACCTGTACAAGGACCACCGCGACGTGCTGCTCTCACCCGTGGTCAGCGAGAAGTCCTACGCGCTCCTCGACCAGAACAAGTACACCTTCTTGGTGCACAAGGAGTCCAACAAGACCGAGATCAAGATCGCGGTCGAGAAGGTGTTCAACGTGAAGGTCACGAGCGTCAACACCATCAACCGTCCCGGCAAGCGGCGGCGTACCCGCTACGGCTGGGGCAGCCGTCCGGACACCAAACGGGCCATCATCAGCGTCGCTGAGGGTCAGCGCATCGACATCTTCGGAGGCCCGGTCTCCTGACCGGGCTCGAATACGAGGACTGAGAACTCATGGGTATCCGCAAGTACAAGCCGACCACACCGGGCCGTCGTGGCTCGAGCGTCGCCGACTTCGTCGAGGTCACTCGCTCGACTCCAGAAAAGTCCCTGGTTGTGCCGCTGCCCAAGAACGGCGGCCGCAACAATCAGGGTCGCATCACCACCCGGCACCAAGGTGGCGGTCACAAGCGGGCGTACCGCATCATCGACTTCCGTCGCTACGACAAGGACGGTGTGCCGGCCAAGGTCGCCCACATCGAATACGACCCTAATCGCACCGCCCGCATCGCGTTGCTGCACTACGCCGACGGTGAGAAGCGCTACATCATCGCTCCGAACGGCCTGAAGCGGGGAACGCGGGTCGAGAACGGTACAAGTGCAGACATCAAGCCCGGTAACAACCTGCCGCTGCGCAACATCCCCGTCGGCACGACGGTTCACGCCATCGAGCTCCGCCCCGGTGGTGGCGCCAAGATCGGTCGCTCAGCGGGTGTCTCGGTACAGCTGGTGGCCCGTGAAGGTTCGCGCGCCCAGCTGCGGATGCCGTCCGGCGAGATGCGCTACGTCGACGTCCGCTGCCGCGCCACCATCGGCTCGGTGGGCAACGCCGAGCAGTCCAACATCAACTGGGGCAAGGCGGGACGGATGCGCTGGAAGGGCAAACGCCCTTCGGTGCGCGGTGTCGCCATGAACCCAGTCGACCACCCGCACGGTGGTGGAGAGGGCAAGACCTCCGGTGGTCGTCACCCGGTGTCGCCCTGGGGTCAGCCTGAAGGCCGCACGCGCCGTCGTAAGGCCAGTGACCAGTTGATCGTCCGTCGCCGACGTACCGGCAAGAAACGCTGAGAAGGGGCCTGAGAACACATGCCGCGCAGCCTGAAGAAGGGTCCGTTCGTCGACGACCACCTGCAGAAGAAGGTGGACGTTCAGAACGACAAGGGGACCAAGAACGTCATCAAGACGTGGTCACGTCGTTCGATGATCGTGCCGGACATGATCGGTCACACGATCGCGGTGCACGACGGACGCAAGCACGTCCCGGTGTTCGTGACTGACTCCATGGTCGGCCACAAGCTGGGCGAGTTCGCCCCCACCCGCACCTTCCGTGGACACGAGAAGGACGACCGAAAGGCCCGCCGCCGCTGAGCGGCTGGTCACGACAGCCGAATCGTCGAAAACTGAACTGCCGAAGAGAGTTGACTGACACATGAGCGTTACCGAGCGCAGGCGCGTGAGCGCCCGCCGCGAGAGCCTGCTGGGCGCCCAGCCGGGGGCTTTCGCTGTCGCACGCTTCGTCCGCGTGACCCCGATGAAGGCCCGCCGCGTCGTCGAAATGGTGCGGGGTGCCCAGGTGGACGACGCCTTGGCCACGCTTCGCTTCGCACCGCAGGCCGCGGCCGAGACCGTTTACAAGATCCTCGAAAGTGCGGTCTCCAACGCCACCACCACCGAGTCGCTCGAGCGCGGCACCCTGGTGGTGTCGAAGGCGATGGTCGACGAGGGTCCGATGCTGAAGCGGTTCCGTCCCCGGGCGCAGGGACGTGCCACGCGCATTTTGAAGCGCACCAGCCACATCACCCTCGTCGTGCAGTCCGCCGACGCAGGGACCATCAAGAGCTCACGCACTACCAAGAACTCAGGAACCGGAGGGTCCCGCTAATGGGTCAGAAGGTCAACCCGCACGGCTTCCGCCTGGGCATTTCGACCGACCACAAGAGCCGCTGGTACGCCGACAAGCTCTACAAGTCCTACGTCGGCGAGGATGTCGCCATCCGCAAGCTCCTCACCAAGGGGATGGACCGCGCCGGTATCAGCCGCGTCGAGATCGAGCGCACCCGCGACCGTGTCTCGGTGACGATCTACACCGCCCGCCCCGGCATCGTCATCGGTCGTCGGGGCGCCGAGGCAGACCGCATCCGCGAGAACCTCGAGACGCTCACCGGCAAGCAGGTGAAGCTCAACATCCGTGAGGTGCTCAACCCTGAGATCGACGCCCAGCTCGTCGCTCAGGGTGTCGCCGAGCAGCTGTCGAGCCGCGTTGCCTATCGCCGCGCCATGCGCAAGGCCATCCAGACCTCGATGCGGTCCGGCGCCAAAGGGATCAAGATCCAGTGCTCCGGCCGTCTCGGCGGAGCCGAGATGTCTCGCTCTGACTTCTACCGCGAAGGCAGGGTGCCGCTGCACACACTGCGCGCCGACGTCGACTACGGCTTCTACGAAGCCAAGACGACGTTCGGCCGGATCGGGGTCAAGGTCTGGATCTTCAAGGGTGAGGTGGCCGGTACCCGTGCCGAGCGTGAGGCTCAAGCCGCCGCGCTGGCGCAGGCCGGCAATCGGAACCGTCCCGGCGCACGTCCGCGTCGTGGCGACCGTCCCGAGCGCACCGAGCGCCGACCGGCCGAGGCTGCCACGACCACCGAGGCGCCCGCCGGCACCGAGGCTCCCGTCGGCGGCGACACCGCCGTGGCGACCACCAGCACCGCACCGGCCACCGGACAGGAGGGCTGAGTCATGCTGATCCCTCGCAGGGTCAAGCACCGTAAGCAGCACCACCCCAAGCGCACCGGTATGGCCAAGGGGGGCACCCGGCTTGCCTTCGGTGACTTCGGTATCCAGGCGGTCGAGGCCCACTACGTGACCAATCGCCAGATCGAGTCGGCCCGTATCGCCATGACCCGCCACATCAAGCGTGGAGGAAAGGTCTGGATCAACATTTATCCCGACCGCCCCCTGACCAAGAAGCCTGCGGAGACCCGGATGGGTTCCGGTAAGGGTTCACCGGAGTGGTGGATCGCCAACGTCAAGCCCGGCCGCGTCATGTTCGAGCTGTCAGGTGTGCCGGAGACGATCGCCCGCGAGGCGCTCAGCCGCGCCATGCACAAACTACCGATGAAATGTCGGTTCGTGAGCCGCGAAGGAAGTGAATTCTGATGGCCGCGACGACAACGGCGACCGAGCTACGGCTCCTCGACAACGACTCCCTCGAGGAGAAGCTGCGCGAGTCCAAGGAGGAGCTGTTCAACCTTCGGTTCCAGGGCGCCACCGGCCAGCTCGAGTCACACGGCCGGCTGCGTTCAGTTCGCCGCGACATCGCGCGCATCTACACGATCCTGCGAGAGCGCGAGCTCGGGATCACCAGCCACCAAAGCGACGACGAGGGTTCCGCATGAGTGAGGAAATGTCCGTGACGAAGGAGCGCAACCGACGCAAGGTCCGTGAGGGCCTCGTCGTCAGCGACAAGATGGAGAAGACCATTGTCGTGTCCGTGGAGGACCGTGTGAAGCACGCGCTCTACGGCAAGGTGCTTCGGCGTACCAGCAAGCTGAAGGCCCACGACGAGACCAACCAGTGCGGAATCGGCGACCGCGTCCTGATCATGGAGACGCGTCCGCTGTCAGCGACCAAGCGCTGGCGCGTGGTCCAGGTCCTCGAGAAGGCCAAGTAAGTCACGTGGCACAGCCGCATGAAACAGCAGTCAAGGCTGGCGTAGCCGGCCCGCAACCAGGAGATATCCGATGATCCAGCAGGAGTCGCGACTCAAGGTCGCCGACAACACCGGTGCCAAGCAGATCTTGTGCATCCGTGTGCTCGGCGGCTCGGGTCGGCGCTACGCCGGTATCGGCG
>JACCVZ010000104.1 GCA_013697905.1 Nocardioidaceae bacterium | reverse complement strand
GGATTCAGGGAGCAATCCACGCACAGAAAGAGGTGCCCCATGGGAATCGACGACAAAATCAAAAACACCGCCGAGGAATTCCAGGGCAAAGGCAAGGAGAAGACCGGCGAAGCCACCGGCAACCGGGACCTCCAGGCAGAGGGCCAGAGCGACAAGTCGAAGGCCAACCTGAAGCAGGCCGGCGAAAAGGTGAAGGACGCCTTCAAGAAGTAAACCTGCATGAAGTCGTCCCGCAGGAGTTGATCCGTGACACGGATGCCGCCGCAGCTCACCATCGGTGAGCTCGCTGCCCGATCGGGCGTGGCGGCGTCCGCGTTACGGTTTTACGAGGACGTCGGCCTTATCGCTGCCGAGCGCACGACCGGAAACCAACGCCGCTATCCCAGGAACATGCTCCGCCGGGTGGCCTTCATCAGAGCGGCGCAACGGGTCGGACTCAGCCTCGACGAGATCTCGTCGGCCTTCTCCCACCTGCCCGACTCCCGCACGCCTACCAAGTCCGACTGGGAGCGGGTGTCACGGTCGTGGACCGAACGCATCGACCGACAGATCGCTGACCTGGAACGCCTGAAGACCAAGGTCAGCAGCTGCATCGGCTGTGGCTGTCTGAGCCTGCGCACGTGCAGCCTGAGCAACCCCGGCGACGCAGAGAGCACCCGAGGCATCGGCCCGGCGGCGTTGGCGACCCCCGAGAACCATGGCGTGACGCGCGACTGACCGGGTCGCTCGCCCCTACCGTCGTCAGCTGGAAGTGCAAGGATCGCCGACATGGCCCTGCGGATCGTGGCGACCCAGCCCCACCCTGCCCTGGTCACCCTGCCGTGGCACCAGCCGCTGGAAGAGTGGGACGGCCCGTTCCTCCTGCAGCTCCCCCGCGGCTTGTCGCGCCACATCGTGCGCTTCGTCCGACTGGAGGGTCGCAGGTACGCCGTCAAGGAGACCCGCGAACCCATCGCCTGGGCGGAGTATCGGCTGCTGCGCGACCTACGCCGGATGCGTGAGCCGGCCGTCGAACCCGTCGGGGTGGTGACCGGCCGTCAGACACCAGACGGCGAGGACATCGAGCCCATCCTCGTCACCCGGCACCTCGACCGCTCGATGCCCTACCGCGAGATCTTCTCCCGCGGGGTCCGTCCCGACACCACTCCGCGCCTCGTGGACGCGCTCGTCGTCTTGCTGACCCGGCTGCACCTGGCCGGCTTCTACTGGGGTGACTGCTCCTTGTCGAACACGCTGTTTCGACGGTCGGCCGGCGAGTTCGCGGCGTACCTCGTGGACGCCGAGACCGGCGAGCTGCACCACGAGCTCAGCAAAGGACAACGCACGCACGACCTCGACATCGCGCGGGGCAACCTGTTCGGAGAGATGCTCGACCTTCAGGCGGGCGGCTCCCTGAGCGAGGAGGTCGACGCTCTCGACATGGTCGACGGCCTCATCGAACGCTACGAACAACTGTGGGGCGAGCTGACCGGAGCCGAAGACTTCGGCACCGCCGAGATGTGGCGCATCGAGCGGCGGATCGAGCGGCTCAACGACCTCGGCTTCGACGTCGACGAGCTCGACATCGTCACCGACTGGGACGGTGCGTCGGTCCGCATCCAGCCCAAGTACGTCGAGCCGGGGCACCACTGTCGGCGCCTCCAGTCACTCACCGGCATGGACGTCGAGGACAACCAGGCCCGAAGACTGCTCAACGACCTCGATGCCTACGCCGCCGCCAACGGGCTGCAGGCGGAGGACCCGGCGCTCGTCGCGCACCGCTGGCTGACCCAGGTCTACGAGCCGCTCGTCGCGACGGCACCGCCGCAGACGCTGTCCGGGCTGGAGCCGGCGGAGCTGTTCCACGAGATCCTCGAGCATCGCTGGTACCTGTCGGAGCAGGCCGGGCACGAGGTCGAGCTCTTCGAGACGGCACGCGACTACTTCGCCCGGCAGGCGGGCAGTGCCGCCGACGCCGAGACCGAATCGGCGGATCCGGTCAGCCTGGCAACTCCTGCAGAAGACTCCGGGAGATGACCATCCGCTGGATCTGGTTGGTGCCCTCGAAGATCTGCGTCACCTTCGCCTCCCGCATGTAACGCTCAGCCGGGAAGTCGCGGGTGTAGCCGTAGCCGCCGAGCACCTGCACTGCATCGGTGGTGACCTTCATCGCCGCGTCCGTGGCGACCAGCTTCGCGATGGACGCCTGCCGGCTGAACGCCCGCCCGACGTCACGCAGCCGCGCCGCGTTCAGGTACGTCGAACGCGAGGACTCGACGGCCGCGGCCATGTCGGCCAGCAGGAACTGCAGGCCCTGGAACTCTGCGATCGCGCGCCCGAACTGCCTGCGCTCGGCGGCGTAGCCGACGGCCAGGTCGAGCGCGGCCTGGGCGAGACCGGTCGCACAGGCAGCAATACCGAGGCGTCCGGAGTCCAGCGCGGACAGCGCAATGGCCATCCCCTGCCCCTCATCGCCCACCCGCAGGTCGACCGGAAGCCGGGCAGCGTCGAAGAGCAGCTGCGTGGTGGTCGACGCGGTCATGCCCATCTTCTTCTCCGGCGCTCCGAAGCTGACACCCGGCGTCCCCGCGGGCACATGGAACGCCGACAGGCCGGTCTTCGGATCGGGCGAGGTGCGCGCGAACAGGAGCCAGAAATCGGCATGCGGGCCGTGGCTAATCCACGCCTTGGTCCCAGAGACGACGTACTCGTCGCCGTCGCGTACCGCCTTGGTCGCGATGGCCGACACGTCCGAGCCCGCCTGCGGCTCCGACAATGCGTAGGCCCCCAGCTGGTCGCCCCCGAGCATGTCGGGCAGCCACCTCAGGCGCTGCTCGTCCGTGCCGAACGTTGCCATCGCAGACGACGACAGCGTGTGCACGGAGACATCGACACCCACGCTCATCCAGGCCGTCGCGATCTCTTCGAGCACTTGGAGGTAGACCTCGTACGGCTGACCGCCACCGCCGTCCTCTTCGGAGAAGGGCAGCGACATCAGCCCCGTCTTGCCCAGCAGGTGGAAGACGTCGCGGGGGAACTCGGCGGCCGCCTCAGCCTCGGACGCTCGCGGAGCCAGCTGCTCGGTCGCGATCTCGCGTACGACGTCAAGCAGCTCATGAGCCTCGTCACTGGGAAGCAGGCGGTCAACGGGCATGGGAATCCTTGCTGAGAGGCGTCACGCGGTGCGCCGGCGGTCGATTTGATAGAGCGCGATGCCGGCGGCGACACCGGCGTTCAGCGACTCGGTGGTCGTGGCCATCGGGATCCGGACGAGCACGTCACAGGTTTCCCGGACAAGCCGGGACAGGCCCTTGCCCTCGCTTCCCACCACAAGCACCAGCGGCTCGGCCGCCAGCTCCATGTCGCCGATCGAGACCTCGCCGTCGGCATCCAGCCCGGCAACGATCAGCCCGTCGTCCTTGTACGCCTTCAGCTGGCGGGTCAGGTTGGTCGCCCGGGCGACCGGCACGCGAGCCGCAGCGCCCGCCGACGTCTTCCACGCGCTGGCTGTCATGCCTGCTGCGCGGCGTTCGGGGAGCACGACACCATGCGCACCGAACGCGGCCGCGGAACGCACCACGGCGCCGAGGTTGCGGGGGTCGGTCACCGAGTCGAGCGCCACGATGAGGGGGATCTCGGCTGCGTCTCGCGCCCGGTCCGGCAGGTCGTTGGGGTCGGCATAGTCGTAGGGCGGCACCTTCATCGCCAGACCCTGGTGCACCGCACGGTCGGTCATCTTGTCGAGCTCGCTGCGCGTGACCTCGAGCATCGAGATGTGCCGGTCGGCCGCGATCCGGAACGCTTCTCGCAACCGGTCGTCGCGCTCGGCCCTGGCGGCGACATACAACGCGGTGACGGGCACACCGGCCTGCAGAGCCTCTACCACGGCGTTGCGTCCTGCCACCCACTCCGACGTGGGAGCCCCTCGCGAACTCCGGGTGGGGCGGCGCGACGGCTGAGCGCGAGAGTCGTCGGACGTGGGTGTGCGGTGGACCTTGTGACCCTGGCGCTCGGAAGCCTTGGGCGTCGGACCTCTCCCTTCGAGCGCCCTGCGTCGACGGCCGCCCGAGCCGGCGGTCGGGTTGCCTCCCTGCCGCTTGCGGATCGCCCCGGTGCGCTTGCTGTTGCCCGCCATCAGCCGACCACCGTCCAGCGTGGACCCTGCGGTGTGTCCTCGACCTCAACACCAGCCTCGCCGAGCCGATCGCGGATCGCGTCGGCAGCGGCGAAGTCCTTGCGGGCGCGCGCCTCCTGGCGCTGGTCGAGCAGCGCAGCGACCAACCCGTCGATCGCCTGGGACGAGCCGGTCCTGTCGGTGGCGCCGACCCAGAGCGGGTCCAGCGGGTCCAGACCGAGCAGGCCCAGCATCCGGCGTACGCCGGCCAGGTTGTCGGCCAACGCAGGGCTGTCGCCGTCGGCCAGCAGCTTGTTCCCCTCCCGGACCGCACGCTGGAGAGCCGCCAGCGCCGCTGGCACCGACAGGTCGTCGTCCATGGCAGCGGTGAAGTCCGGGTCAGGCTCACCGACCGCTGGGTCGATTCCGCCGGTCACCTCCGTCGCCCTTACGACGTACCCTTCGACACGCTGGAACGCCGTCGCCGCCTCCGCCATCGCCGCCTCAGTGAACTCGATGATCGACCGGTAGTGGGGAGCGATCAGGTAGTAACGGACGTCGATCGGACGGAACCGCGTCGCGACATCGCTGACCAGCAGCGAGACGCCGACCGACTTGCTCATCTTCTCGCCGTCAAGATTAAGCATCGCGTTGTGCATCCAGTAGCGGGCGAAAGGGCGGCCGGCGGCTGTGGATTGGGCGAGCTCGTTCTCGTGGTGGGGGAACCTGAGGTCCAGGCCACCGCCATGAATGTCGAACTCGTCGCCGAGGTACTTACCCACCATCGCCGAGCACTCCAGGTGCCAGCCCGGTCGCCCGCGCCCCCATGGCGTCGGCCAAGAGGCGGTGACAGGCTCGTCCTCTTTGTGGCCCTTCCACAGCGCGAAGTCACGGGGGTCGCGCTTGCCCCGCGCGTCGGCGTCAGCAGCAGGTTCCATGTCGTCGAGGCGCTGGTTCGACAAGGTGCCGTAGTCCGGCCACGAGCGCACGTCGAAGTAGACGTCGCCAGAACCGTCGTCGGCCGGGTAGGCGTGTCCGCGCTCGATCAGCTGCGCAATCAGCTCCACCATCTCGGGGATGTGGCCGGTGGCGCGTGGCTCGTACGTCGGCGGAAGGCAGCCGAGGGCGGTGTACGCGGCGTGCAGGGCGCGTACGTTGGCGTAGGCGATCGCCCACCAGGGCCCATCCTGCTCCGTCTCCTTCGCGAGGACCTTGTCGTCGATGTCGGTGATGTTGGCGACCAGGGTGACGGCGTAGCCGCGGAACTCGAACCAGCGCCGCAGCACGTCGAACGTGACCTCTTTGCGGATGTGCCCGAGGTGCGGTGGTCCCTGCACGGTCAGACCGCAGTGATAGATCCCGACCTTGCCGGTGACCACCGGCACGAAGTCGCGGACCGTACGGCTGGCCGTGTCGTAGAGGCGGAGCGTCACCGGCCTAGGGTATCCAGCCGGTGCCGGCCGCAGTTAACCGAAGACGTGCGGCCACTGTGGCCACTACAGTCACTCAATGCTCTTTCGTCCCACTGTGCTCACCAGTCTCGTGGCCCTGGTGCTCGCCCCGACCCTGCCGTCGGAGTCGGCCTCGGCGACGTCGGCAGCCATCCGCGCAACCAACCCCGGTACCGTCGCCCAGCCCGTCAGCACCGCCGCGGTCACAGCCACCACTGCGGTCAAGCGGATCGCCACCATCCGATGGGGGCCTGCGGCGTTGGCGCGCGGACGACTCGACCGGACCGCCGCCACCGACCGAGGAGTCGTGTTGGGCAGGCACCCGCGCCGGGTGACCTACGACGACCCGTACGGCGACGTGCCGCGGCTGCCCTACGACCGCGGGCGTTGGTTCTCACCGTGGACCAAGCCGGGTTTCGGCTTCGACGAGCTGATCGCGTCATACCACGCTGACACCCCGGTCGGCACATTCATCGAGGTATCGGTACGGGGGGTCACGAGCGGCGGCCGGCGGTCGTCCTGGGACAGCCTTGGCCGCTGGGCGAGCCATGACCGCAACTTCCACCGGATGTCGCTCGGTGACCAGCGCGACGACTTCAGCCGGGTCGCGGTCGACACGCTCGTCACCCGCCCCGGGGTCACCTACCGCTCGTGGCAGCTGCGGCTGACGCTGATGAGCCGGGTGGGCAACGGCAAGACACCGACCGTCCGCAGGCTTGCGGTGATGGCGTCCCGGCTGCCAGCCACGTCTGCCACCAGCCCGCACGGTGGCGTGGTCCGCGAGCTTCGCGTGCCCCGTTTCAGCCAGCAGATCCATCGCGGCGAGTACCCGCGATACAACGGTGGCGGCGAGGCGTGGTGCAGCCCGACGTCGACGTCGATGGTGCTGGCCTATTGGGACCGCGGCCCCACCCCTGAGCAGTACGCCTGGGTGAACGACTCCTACCGCCAGCCCTGGGTCGACTACGCCGCCCGGTACACGTTCGCCTGGGGTTACGACGGCACAGGAGACTGGCCGTTCAACACCGGCTACGCCGCCCGGTTCCGCACCGACGCCTTCGTCACGCGGTTGCGTTCGCTGCGCGAAGCAGAGCTGTTCATCAAGGCCGGCATCCC
>JACCVZ010000057.1 GCA_013697905.1 Nocardioidaceae bacterium | reverse complement strand
CGGATGCGGGCGGGTACGACCGCACAGACGCCATCACCTATGTCTGGCTCGGCCAGGCGATGATCATGACCGTCGCGGTGTGGAACGGCGGGGCCACCGACGACCTGGCCGCCCGCATCAGGACCGGTGACGTAGCGGTCGACCTCTACCGACCCGTGAACCTGCTGGGCTGGTACCTCGCCAGCGACCTCGGCCGTGCCCTGTTCCACCTGCTGACGCGTGGGGTCGCGCCGACGGTGTTCGGGGCCGTGATCTTCGACCTGCGCTACCCAGCAGACGGCCTCACGTGGGTCCAGTTCGCCTGCTCGGCGGTGCTGGCGGTCACCGTCAGCTTCGGCGTCCGCATGCTCGTCTCGGCAAGCGCGTTCTGGCTGCTGGACGACACCGGCGTCAAGAACCTGGCCGCTGTCCTCGCGATGTTCTTCTCCGGCCTCGTCGTCCCGTTGGTGCTCTTCCCGGGCTGGACCCGCGACCTCGCGTCGGTGCTGCCGTGGGCGTCGTACCTGCAGGTGCCGGCTGACATCTGGCTGGGGAAGAGGAGCGGCCTGGATGCCTGGGGCGCGCTCGGCTTCCAAGCCGTGTGGACCCTTGCGCTGTTGGCGCTCTGCCACGGCGTCCTTCAGCTGGCGAACCGCAAGGTGGTGGTGCAGGGTGGTTGAGCGCCTCGCCGCGGATGCACGGGCGTACGTCCTGCTCGCCCGGATGTGGATCCGGGTCTCGATGAGCTACCGGACGTCGTTCGTCATCTTGACCGTCGGCCAGTTCCTCATCAGCGGTCTCGACTTCGTGGCGATCCTGGTGATGTTCACGAACATCGACGCGCTCGGGGGGTTCTCCCTCAGCGAGATCGCGTTCCTGTACGGCGGGTCGACGCTCTGTCTCGGCCTCGCCGACCTGATCCTGGGCAACATCGAGCGCCTCGGCCGGCGGATCCGGCTGGGCACGCTCGACGCGATGATGGTGCGACCGGTGTCGGTCTACGTGCAGATGTGCGCGGACGAGTTCGCCCTCCGAAGGCTCGGACGCATCACCCAGGGGGGACTGGTGTTCGCCTGGTCGGTGCATGCCCTCGACATCGACTGGACGGCGGCGAGGCTCGCGATGGTGCCGTACCTGCTGGTGTTCGGGACTGCGATCTTCCTGGCGATCTTCACGATGGGGGCTGCGGTGCAGTTCTGGACCGCGGACTCGTCGGAGTTGGCGAACGCGTTCACCTACGGCGGCAGCACTCTCGCGCAGTTCCCGATGACGATCTATCCGACCGAGGCCATCAAGGCGCTGACGTTCGCCGTACCCATCACGTTCGTCAACTGGTACCCCAGCCTGTTCATCCTCGACCGGCAGGACCCTCTCGGCCTGCCGGGGGCTGTGCAGTTCGGCGGACCGGTGGTTGCGGCGCTGCTCGCGGTGCTGGCTGCCGCCGTCTGGCGCACCGGTGTACGCCACTACCGATCGACAGGGAGCTGACGACGCGATGGCCATGATCGAGGTGCGGGACGTGTCACGCTCGTTCGTGCTGCGCCGCAAGAGCGGCCGATGGCGGCGTACGACGCACACCGTTCACGCCGTGAGGGACCTGAGCTTCACCGTCGAGCCCGGCGAGATGGTCGGCTACATCGGGCCGAACGGTGCCGGCAAGTCCACCACTATCAAGATGCTGACCGGCATCTTGGTCCCGTCCGGCGGCGAGCTCACCGTCGCCGGGTTCACGCCGTACGTCGAGCGCACCCAGCTCGCTCACCGCATCGGGGTCGTCTTCGGCCAGCGCACGGCACTGTGGTGGGACCTGCCACTGCGGGACTCCTATGAGCTGCTGCAGCGGATCTACCGGATTCCGGCCGCGCGCTACCGCAAGAACATGGCGACGTTCACCGAGCTTCTCGACCTGGCGGCCCTGCTGGACACCCCGGTGCGGCAGCTGTCGCTCGGGCAGCGGATGCGAGGCGACATCGCGGCCGCCCTGCTGCACGACCCCGACGTCGTCTATCTCGACGAGCCCACGATCGGCCTCGATGTGGTGAGCAAGTCCAGGCTCCGCGAGTTCCTGCGGCGGACCAACCGTGAGCGCGGGCTCACGGCCATCCTGACTACGCACGATCTCGACGACATCGAGCAGCTGTGCTCGCGGGTGATGGTGATCGACCACGGTCGACTGGTCTTCGACGGCGACCTCGGCGCTCTCCACGCGGTAGGTGGGGCTCGGCGCACCCTGGTGGTGGATCTCAGCGAACCGACCGACCCGATCGCGATCCCGGGTGCGGACACGGTCAAGGTCGAAGGGCCCCGGCAGTGGCTCGCGTTCCCCGCCGAGGCGAGCGCGGCTCCACTGGTCGCCGCCGTCGCCGCTTCTCATGACATCGCCGACCTGTCCATCCTCGAGCCCGACATCGAGGACGTCATCACCCGCATCTACACCGCCGCCCCTCCCCCGGGCTGATGGGCGCGAGGTGCCCCGGCACACTGGTCGCCATGACAGAGACCGACGTGCTCGGTGCGCCGTACACGGTCGAGACGATCGACCTGCCTGAGGACGACGAGGGCGCCGTGGTGGCGAAGCTGGTCCACCGACCGGCAACGCCCGAAGCCGGTGCGGAGCCTCGTGGCGCGGTGCTGCACCTGCACGGGTTCTGCGACTACTTCTTCCAGACCGCGATGGCGGAGTTCTTCACCGGCCTCGGCTATCACTTCTACGCATTGGAGCTGCACAAGTACGGCCGATCCCTGTTACCGCACCAGACTCCCAACTTCTGCCTCGACCTGGCCGAGTACGACGCCGAGATCGACGAGGCCATCCGCCGTATCCACGAGCGGGGTCATTCCACCAGACTCGTCGTGAGCGGGCACTCGACAGGTGGGCTGATTGCAGCCTTGTGGCTGGCCCGCAGGACTGCCGAGGGACGCAACCCAGCTGCCTCGCTCGTCCTTAACAGTGCATGGCTTGACCTCCAGGGGTCGTTGTTCGCGCGCACCGCCGGCACCGAGGCGATCAACCGGCTTGGGCAGCGGCGACCGTACGCCATCGTGCCGCGCACCGTGACCGGTGTGTACGCCGAGACCCTGCACCGTGACTACCGGGGTGAGTGGGACTACGACCTGACCTGGAAGCCGCGAGACAGCTTCCCGCTCCGGGCCGGCTGGCTCCGCGCCGTCCGGGCCGGCCATCGTGTCGTGCACCGCGGAATCGACGCCGGGGTGCCGGTACTCAGCTTGTGCTCGGCGGCGAGCACCGTGGCTCCCACCTGGACCCAGCAGGCCGCGTCCACCGACACGGTGCTCGACGTCAAGCAGATCGCCCGATGGTCACACCAGCTGGCGCCGCACGTCACCGTGCTGCGAGTCGACGGCGCCGTCCACGACGTCTTCTGCTCCCGCCAAGCGGTCCGTGAGCGCGCGTTCGACGAGGTGGAGAAGTGGCTGCTATACGTCGGGTCTTGAGCTGTCCAAGCCTTGTGTCGCGGTTCTGTCAGTCGAAGAAGACGAGTTTCGCGATCGCGACCAGTCCGACGACGGCGACGATGCCACGGAAGACGGGCGAGGGCAGCTTGCGCCCGACGGTGGCCCCGAGCTGGCCGCCGACGATCGAGCCGGCGGCGATCACCGCGGCTGCCAGCCATGCGACGTCGGTGACGGCGATGAAGACGACGGCGGCGACGAAGTTGACCAACAGAGCCAAGATGTTCTTGGCGGCGTTGACCCGCTGCATCGACTCGGCAAGGCCGAGGCCGAGGATGGCGATCAGCAGCACGCCTTGAGCGGCCCCGAAGTACCCGCCGTAGACGCCGGCCAGGAACACGAGCGCCCAGACCCCGATGGACCCGTGGGCGGGTGCATGCTCGGGTGGTCGGACGCGTCGGGAGA
>JACCVZ010000056.1 GCA_013697905.1 Nocardioidaceae bacterium | reverse complement strand
CATCGCCCAAGTGGCTGCCACCCAAGTGGTTCTACGACACCCGCGGCAGCCAATTGTTCGAGGACATCACCAGGCTGCCGGAGTACTACCCGACTGCGGCTGAACGCGAGATCCTGCAGGCGCATGCAGCCGACATCGCGCAGCGCACCGGGGCCCATACGCTGGTCGAGCTCGGGTCGGGCTCATCGGAAAAGACACGGCTGCTGCTCGACGCTCTGCGCGAGCACGGCAGTCTCGGCACCTTCGTCCCCCTCGACGTGTCCGAGTCGGCGTTGGCATCTGCCGTCGCGGCGATCGGGTCGGACTATCCCGGGCTCGCCATCCACGGTGTGGTCGGTGACTTCACCGAGCATCTCGGCCACGTCGGTGGCGACTCACCGCGTCTCGTCGCCTTCCTCGGCGGCACGATCGGCAACCTGTTGCCGGACGAGCGGGCCAAGTTCTTCGCGGCCGTGCACGACTTACTGGACGTTGGCGAGTGGCTGCTCCTCGGCACCGACCTCGTCAAGGACGAGGCGACGCTGGTGGCGGCGTACGACGACGCCGCGGGAGTGACGGCCGAGTTCAACCGAAACGTGCTGCGGGTGCTCAACCGTGAGCTCGGAGCCGACTTCGACGTCGACGCCTTCTCTCACCGTGCGGTCTGGAACGCCGCTGAGGAGTGGATCGAGATGCTGCTGGTGGCGCAGTCGGCCATGCACGTGCGGGTGCCCGGAGTCGACCTCGAGATCGCCTTCGCCGCCGGCGAACAGTTACGCACCGAGGTGTCCGCCAAGTTCCGGCGCGACCGCGTCGAGGCAGAGTTCGCCGACGCAGGTTTCGTGCTCGACGCCTGGTGGACCGATCAGCAGGGCCGTTTCGCCCTGTCGCTGGCCCGCGCCCGCTGAGACCCCCGCTTCGGGAAACCCCGATTCGTCCGGCTGGGCGCGGACAATTCGCGCGGCACGCGGTCGGACGAATCCCGAGATCCACGAATCAGCAGGGAGGTGCGGATGGGTCCTCGTCGCGTTCGAGCCACCCTCGGAACGCGTCCAGGTTTCGGGTCGACTCTCCTCGGCTGATCCGCCACTCCCACTCCTTGCGGATGGAGGCGGCGAAGCCGAGCTCGAGGATCGTGTTGAACGACTCGTCGGCGTACGTCAGGACCGATCCGAGCAGCCGGTCCAGCTCCTCGGGCGTGACCACCGACAACGGCAGTCGCCCGTCGAGGTAGATGTCACCGTTGTGGTCGAGGCCGAACGCGACCCCGAACAGCCGCAGGTTGCGGGTGAGCAGCCAGCGGTAGACCGCCTCGTGGTTCTCGTCGGGGTTGCGGCAGACAAAAGCATGCACGGCCAGCGCGTGGTCTCCGACGCTGAGCTGGCAAGGGGTCGCGAGCTTGCGCTCACCGGGCAGGTCGAAGACGAAGAGACCCTCGCGCGGCTCCTCGGCATCGAGCCCGGCGTCATCGAGCGCGCTGCGGATGATCTGAACCATGACCCCTGTGCCGCCGGCGGTGTCGTCACGGCTCTTCGTAGACGTGTGAGCGTGTTGTCGCGACGACCCACCGTCAGCGCTCATTCGGCCATCGCCACTGCGTCAGAACGCATCAGCGCCAAGGCGTCGTCGTAGGCCGCCAGTGTCTCGCGGGCGGTGTGTTCCCAGCCGAAGCCGTGGGCATGGTCGACGCCGCCTCGGCCAAGCACCCCTACCAGTCCAGGCGAGGTCATCAGGCGCTCGAACGCGCTGGCGTAGTCCGCGGGGTCGTGCCCGTTGATGAGGAACCCGCTGACACCTTCGGCCACTGCTGTCGACAGACCGCCAACGCCGGCGGCGACGACGGGTGTGCCACACGCCTGCGCTTCGATCGCCACCAGCCCGAACGACTCGTTGTACGACGGCACGCACACCAGCGTGGCTGCCCGGTAGAAGTCGACCAGCTGGTGCTGGGCCAGCGGCGGCACGAACGAGACGACGTCGGACAGGCCCAGCGAGGCGGCCAGCTCGACGAGCGCCCGCGGCGAGTCGAGGCCGCTGCCGGACGGCCCCCCGATGACGGGGACAACGAGCCGCTCGCGCAGCTCCGGACGGCGCCGCAGGAGAAGGGCGGCCGCCTTGATCACGACGTCTGGGGCCTTCAACGGCTGGATCCGGCCGACGAACATCGCGACGAGCGCGTCGGGCGCGATGCCCAGACGAGCCCGCGCCTGCTCGCGGTCCCCAGGGGTGAAGACGTCCAGGTCGACGCCGGGGCGGATGACCCGCACCCGCCCTGGCTCGGCGTCGTACAGGTCGACCAGCTGACGTCCCTCGTCCGCGGTGTTGGCGATGATCAGGTCAGCGGCCTCGACGACCTGCTCCTCGCCGATGAGACGGGCCGGGGGCTCAGCGATGTCGCCCGTTGCGAGCAGTGAGTTCTTCACCCTGCCCATCGTGTGCATCGAGTGGACAAGTGGCACTCCCCACCGGTCCCGGGCCAGCGCCCCCACCTGTCCGGACAGCCAGTAGTGGGAGTGCAGCACGTCGTAGTATCCCGGCGCGTATGACGCCTCGGTGCGGAGCACCTCACGGGCGAACGTGCACAGCTGGCCCGGCAGCTCGGTCTTGGTGAGTCCTTCCAGCGGGCCGGCGATCACATGCCGGACGACGATGCCAGGGGCAAGCTCGACGACAGGCGGCAAGCTGCGGGAGGTGGCTCGGGTGAAGATGTCGACTGCGATGCCGTGCTCAGCCAGCTGCCGCGACAGCTCGACTACGTAGACGTTCATGCCGCCGGCGTCACCGGTGCCGGGCTGGTCGAGGGGGGAGGTGTGGACACTGAGCATGGCCACCCGCCTCAGGGGTCGGGCGAGCCGGTCAACACGGACCACCGCGGCTCCGCCTTGGCGCTTCGTCACAAGATATTGCACCTCCGACACACCTCAACAACCGATGAGTCTCCTGCATTTCACCGCCCCTAGCGAATTCGGCGTCGGCGAGCCCTCGATGCCACACTTGCGTCCATGGCTGGTCGGCAACAGAGCGCCGTCGTGACAGGTGCGAGCAGCGGCATCGGGGCAGCAACGGCGCGTGCCCTGGCAGCACATGGCTTTCGGGTGGTGTGCGCGGCCCGTCGTACCGACCGGATCCAGGCTCTCGCCACCGAGATCGATGGCATCGCGGTTTCCTGCGACGTCACCGACGCGGCCTCGGTCAGAGGGCTCGCCGAGACCGTCGGCGCCACGGTGGATGTCCTCGTGAACAACGCTGGTGGCGCGTTCGGCTCCGACGAGGTCGCCACCGCCAAGGCGGAGGACTGGCAGGCAATGTACGACGTCAACGTGATGGGAACGCTCAACGTGACCCAGGCGTTGCTGCCCGCGCTGCTCGCCAGCGGCGACGGTGTGCTGATCAACATGGGCTCAACCGCGGGTCGGATCGCCTACGAGGGCGGTGGCGGTTACACCGCCGCCAAGCACGGCGTCGCCGTGATGACCGAGACGCTACGGCTGGAGCTCGTTGGCACGCCGGTTCGCGTCACCGAGATCGCGCCGGGCATGGTCAAGACGGAGGAGTTCGGTCTGGTCCGCTTCGCTGGTGACGAGGAGAAGCGCGACGCCGTGTACGCCGGAGTACCCGACCCGTTGTCTGCCGAGGACATCGCCGACACCGTCGCATGGGTGGCAACCCGGCCGTCGCACGTCAACATCGATCTGCTGGTGATCAAGCCGCGAGCGCAAGCGGCGCAGCACAAGGTCCACCGAACCTGATTTGTCAGGGTGCAGTGGACAGCTTCGCGCTCACGCCACGCTGACAAGTCGGATTTCGGTGCCGTGCGGGTACGCCGATAGACTCGGCCAGCCGTGGCGCGACGCGGCACACCCCATCTGACAGGAACGCTTCCCCATGTCTGCCGTCCAGCACCTTGCCTCCCGCACCGACCTGCGCAACGTTGCCATCGTCGCGCATGTCGACCACGGCAAGACCACCCTGGTTGACGCGATGCTCTGGCAGTCCGGGGCGTTCGGCGCGCACCAGCACGTCGACGAACGCGCGATGGACTCCGGCGACCTCGAGCGCGAGAAAGGCATCACGATCCTCGCGAAGAACACTGCGGTGCGGTACGCCGGTCCAGCGGCCGATGACGGCCCCGTCACGATCAACATCATCGACACCCCCGGCCATGCCGACTTCGGTGGTGAGGTGGAGCGCGGCCTGTCGATGGTCGACGGCGTCGTGCTGCTCGTCGACGCGTCCGAGGGCCCCCTTCCGCAGACCCGTTTCGTGTTGCGCAAAGCGTTAGCCCTGAGGCTCCCCGTCGTACTCGTCGTCAACAAGGTGGACCGGCCCGACGCTCGGATCTCCGAGGTGGTCGAAGAGACGTACGAGCTGTTCATGGACCTCCTCGACGACACCCACGACCAAGACTCGCTCGACTTCCCGGTGGTGTACGCGTCCGCCAGGGCGGGTCGCGCCTCGATGACGCAGCCTGCAGACGGCGCTATGCCGGACTCCGCTGACCTCGAGCCGTTGTTCCGCACGATCATCGCAACGGTGCCCACACCGACATACACGGAGGGCGCACCGCTCCAGGCCCACGTGACAAACCTCGACGCGTCGCCATTCCTCGGCCGACTGGCGTTGTGCCGCGTCCACGAGGGCACGCTGACGAAGGGTCAGAACGTCGCCTGGCTACGCCGCGACGGCTCACGGCGAAACGTCAAGATCACCGAGCTGCTGGTCACCGAGGCGCTCGAGCGTGTGCCCGGCACCCAGGCGGGCCCCGGCGACATCGTCGCCATCGCCGGTATCCCGGAGATCAACATCGGTGAGACGCTCGCTGATCTCGAGAACCCGGTGGCGCTCCCGCTGATCACCGTCGACGAGCCCGCCATCTCGATGACGATCGGCACGAACACCTCGCCGCTCGCCGGCCGCGGCAAGGGCACCAAGGTGACGGCGCGTCTGGTCAAGGACCGCCTCGACCGCGAGCTCGTCGGAAACGTGTCCATCAGGGTGCTGGCCACGGAGCGACCGGACACGTGGGAGGTGCAAGGGCGGGGCGAGCTCGCACTGGCCATCCTTGTCGAGCAGATGCGGAGGGAAGGGTTCGAGCTGACCGTCGGCAAGCCGCAGGTCGTCACCCGGGAGATGGACGGCAAGTTGCACGAGCCCGTCGAGCGCCTCACGATCGACGCACCGGAGGAGCACCTCGGCGCCATCACCCAGCTGCTCGCGGTGCGCAAGGGCCGGATGGAGCAGATGATCAACCACGGCACCGGCTGGGTGCGGATGGAGTTCCTCGTCCCCGCCCGCGGGCTGATCGGCTTTCGCACCGAGTTCCTCACCGACACCCGCGGCACCGGCATCGCCCACCACGTCTTCGAGGGCTACGAGCCGTGGGCGGGCGAGCTCCGGACCCGCTCCAGCGGTTCGCTGGTCGCCGACCGGACGGGGGTCGCGACGTCGTACGCGATGACCAACCTCCAGGAGCGGGGGACGTTGTTCGTCGAGCCGACGACCGAGGTCTACGAGGGCATGATCGTCGGTGAGAACTCTCGCACCGACGACATGGACGTCAACATCACCAAAGAGAAGAAGATGACCAACGTCCGGTCGAACGCCGACGAGTTCGAGAAGCTTGTGCCGCCGCGCAGGCTGTCGCTGGAGCAGTCACTCGAGTTCTGCCGCGAGGACGAGTGCGTCGAGGTCACGCCGGACTCGGTGCGTATCCGCAAGGTCGTGCTCGACCAGACCGTCCGTGGCCGCACCGCCGCCAGGGCCCGCAACCGAACCTGAGCCCTCGCCCCTGCCCCCCGGAACTGCGGGCGGATCAGCCCAGGACTCTGGCGAGAGCGTCGTACGCCGCCCGGCCGAACGCCACCAGCCGCGCCTCCCCCACGTCGGTCGACGCCTGACGCAGCGTCTCTACGGCCGCAGCAGCCGCGTCGTCGAGCGGCCAGCCGTAGACGCCGGCCGAGATGAGAGGGAACGCCATCGTTCGTACGCCGAGCTCGTCGGCCACCTCGAGGGCACGGGCGTAGCACGAGGTGAGCAGCGCCCGGTCGCGCTCGCCTGCCGCGTAGTTCGGTCCGACGACATGGATGACCCAACGGGCCGGGAGCCTGCCTCCGGTCGTCCAGCCGGCGTCACCAGTCCCGAGACCGGTAGGGAACCGCGCGAGGCAGTCGTCGAGAACCGCCGGTCCTCCGACCCGATGGATGGCGCCGTCGACGCCGCCGCCACCGCGCATGCCGCGATTGGCAGCGTTGACCACCGCGTCGACCGGTTGCTCGGTGATGTCTCCCTGTACGAGCGAGATCTCCATCGGTCCATCATGGACGGGCGCCGAGCATGCTGCCGCGCACCCCTCGGGGCACTCACGTGTTGAAAAAGGTCGAGATGAGAGCGCGGAGCTCCGCTCGGTGGCTCCAGACCAGCCCACCACCACCGAAGATCGTCAGCTCTGCTCTGGGCAGCACCTCGGCCAGGTCACGGGCAACCGCCCATGGATGCGCGGCGTCGTCCTCCTGCGCGATCAGCAGCACCGGACACTCGACCGCCTTCAGCTCGTCCCGAGAGTCGAGCGGGTGCTGCGACGGCAGCTCCCGCAACGCCCGCGCAACCGACGTCGCCGACAGCCGCCGGGCCTGGCGCTTCGCCCAGAACTGTACGTCGGGACGCACCCGCACCGATGCCGGCAGCTCCACCACGAGGGCAGCCGCCAACCCGGGCAGGTCGTGACGCTCGATGAGCTCGGCCTGGTGCTGAAGCCGCTCGATCGCCGGATCGGTGCGCGGCCGGTCGATGCCAGCAGGCAGCACAAGCACGAGCCGGTCGAAGACGCCCGGCGTGGACACCGCCGCGCGCAGCAGCGCCCCAGCTCCGAGCGACACACCGAGCGCTCGGCTCCCGCCGTACGCCGCCACCACCGCGCACAGCTCGGCCGCCAGCCCGCCAAAGTGCCAGGGTGCCTGCGATCCCACCGTCGCCCCGTGCCCGCGGAAGTGGAAGAAGACGCGCGTTCCGTCGACGCCCGAACCGAAGGGCCGCGTCTCGTCGATCGAGGCGGCGAGGCCGTGGGCGAAGACGGTGACCGGCGTACCGCCCCCCGTGACGAGGCACTCGATCGGCCCGTCCGGGCCGGCGATCATCGGCACCGCTGTCAGCGCTGATGCATCGCGCGCAACGTCGGTCGCACGTCGATGAGGTAGACGAGCGCCGCGACGGTGCCGATCATGTTGAGGAAGATCGAGTTGCCGAACACGAGGTGGAGCACGAAGAAGACACCGAGCACCAGCAGCCAGAAGACTTTGTTCTGCTTGTCCGCAGCGACGAAGAACTCGTCTTTGCGGAAGACGGAATCGCCCAGCGCAAACGCCTTGACCACCAGCAGCACGTACCAGAGCCCGGTGGTGATGTAGGACTCGATCCTGAAAGCGAGATACGCGTCCACTGCTGCTACGACCACGCGCACAAGGGTAGCCGCAGCCGCCCACGATGCCAGGTCCCTCGAAGCGTTTGCTCCGAGGGACCTGATGATGCTTGCTGCGGCTGCACTTCTGCGGTCAGCGACCAACCTTGGTAGCGGCCGCGTTGGAGGCCTTCTTGGTCGCTGACGCGGTCTTCTTTGCGCTAGTCGTGGTGGCTTTTGCCGAGGACTTCGCTCTGCTGGCGGACTTCTTGGCGGTCGACGTGGTGGCCGACGCCGACTTCTTGCTGGCGCGGGTCTGCTTCTTAACCGTGGTCGTGGTGGCCTTGGCACGAGCGACGGTGCTCTTGGCCTGCTCCTGGAGGTCGGCCGTGGACTGCTGGCGGCGGACGCGAGTCACCAAGGACTTGCCGCGGCCGGCGAGCTCGTCGTACGTCGTGAATGCGGATGCGATGACCTCCCCGAGGAGGCCCTGCGCCTTGGTCGGGACGGACTGAACCGACTCGATGCTCGCAGCGACCGATGCCTCGGTCTGGTCGCGCAGCGCGTGGGGGTCGAGCTTCGCCGCCCGAGCGTTGAGCTCGCCGCGAGCGTCGCGGAGTTTCGCCACGGCGAGGTCACCGGCGCCGACGACGGCGTAGAGCGGCGTCTTGTCGAGCTCGCTGATGGTGCGTTCGAGGTCTTTGCGAGTCTTGTCGAGGGCAGAGGTGAGGGGCATGTTCATTCCTTTTCCGCACCGTCTCCGGTGCTCTTCTGGATGACGGGCTGCTCAGCGCGTGGTTCACGCCGAAACGAGTCATAGATGTCGAGCAGCGCCTGCTTCTGTCGCTCGGTGAGCGCTGGGTCGGACAGCACCGCGAGGTGCACGGAGCGCTCCTGGTCGTCGTCCGGATCGAGGATCCCCGCCCGGACGTACATGGTCTCGGCGGACACCCGCAGCGCCCGGGCGAGCTGCTGCAGTACCTCTGCCGACGGTTTGCGAAGGCCGCGCTCGATCTGGCTGAGGTAGGGATTGGACACACCGGTCTGCTCGGCCAGCTGCCGCAGGGACAGCTGCGCTCCCTTTCGCTGCTCGCGCAGGTAGTCACCGAGCTCTTGCGCGCCCTGCCCGAACTTCGCGGTGCCGGCTCTCGCCGTCGCTCCCACCTTTGCGGCGAGCTCGGGCGCGCTGTCGAGCGGCTTGGTGACCTTCAGCTTGGCCATCCCGCAACTGTGCTTGCAATTGTTAGCAAATGCAAGCCCTGAGCGCGTGACGCCCCTCACCCAGCGACCGGCTGGATCGAGGTTCGGGGTAGATCACCCGCCCCAGGGGCCAGAAGGACTTCCCCCACACCTCGAGTGAGTCGGCTCAGACCTGCGCTGGCTGGTCGGTCTGCAGCGCCCGGCGCTGGTCGGTCTGCAGCGCCCGGCCTACGTCGGTCTGCAGCGCCTGCCGCACCTCGGCCAACCGCGACGGTACGACGGCGTACCAGACCCAGGTGCCGCGACGCGTCCCCTCGACCAGGCCGGCCTCGCGCAGCACCTTGAGGTGATGGCTCACGGTGGGCTGCGCCTTCCCGGCGACTGAGACGAAGTCACACGCGCAGATCTGACCCTCGGCTGCGAGCAGAGCCGACAGGATGCGCAGCCGCACCGGGTCAGCCAGCGCCTTGAACACGGCTGCCAGCTCGACCGCTTCAGCCGCCGAGATCGCGCCGTCGGCGAGCGGTGGACAGCACGGGGAGTCAGCCATACTGGCAATCCTAGCCGAAGCATTGACAAAGTTCGATACAAAGCTATATTGAAGTTTCTCGATTCAATACGGAGGATGCCATGACCACAGTCTCACCGCAGCCGCTCGTCGACTCGCGTGTCCAGCTCGCCATCAATGTCGACGACGTCGACACCGCCGTAGCGTTCTACTCTCAGCTGTTCGACGCCGAACCGCACAAGAGGCGCAACGGCTATGCCAACTTCGCCCTGACCCACCCTCCGCTGAAGCTGGTGCTGGTCGAAAATCCCGGCCATGGCGGGACTCTCAACCACCTCGGCGTCGAGGTTGGCAGTAGTGACGAGGTCTCGGCGACTACGACCCGATTGGCTCGAAGCGGCCTGGACACCCTGGTTGAGGATGCCACCACCTGCTGCTACGCCGTGCAGGACAAGGTCTGGGTCACCGGTCCCGGCGGCGAACGGTGGGAGGTCTACACGATCCTCGACGACGCCCCCGTGACCGAGGCGTCGTCGACGACTGATTCATGCTGCACCGCGAGCAACAGCTCCTGCTGCACGTCTGACGGTCAGTGTGCCAGCTGACCTGCTCACACACCTGCCGAGGCCCCGCCCGGTGGCGGTGTCGGGCGCGCCGCGTCGGCCGCGTTCAAAAGGCGACGCGGAGCTCACCGACCGGCTGTCCTCCGCCCAACAGCTCGACGTTGCCCGTCCGGCGCACGGCCTCGGCGTCCACGCCCGCCTCGCCCTCAACCCCCAGCCGGCGCAGCGCCTCGGCCATCACGACCGGGCGGGCCCGGGCAGTGCCGTCGTCGATCTTCAGCGCCACCGCGCGCCCGTCCGGCAGCGCTAGGCCGTAGCAGGCCTCGGCACCAGCTTTGGCCACCGCTCCCGGTATGGCGCGCATGAGCGCGCACTCGTCACGCCGCGAGCCCGAGGCGTACGCCGGCGCGCCCACGATCGCATCAGCGACCCGCCGCTCCGGCGTACCGCTCTCGGCGACCACCAGGGCACGGAACGCACGTGCCAGCCCGGTCAGGGACGCCGAGAACAGCGGGGCGCCACAGCCGTCGACGCCCGTGGACGCCACCGGCTCACCGGTCAGCTCACTGAACGTGGCGGCCAATGTCCGCTGCAGCAGATGACCGGCATCTCGGTAGGCGGTGGTGTCCCAGTTGTTGGCGACGCAGGTGGCGAGCATCGCGGCGTGTTTGCCGGAGCAGTTCATCGCCACCGCCGCCTTATCGATCCCGCTGCGGATGAAGACCTCCCTGGCTTCGTCGTCCAGCGGATAGTCGGGCGGCGTCTGGAGGGCGGCCTCGTCCAGCCCGGCTCCGGCCAGGATCCGGCGCACGCCGTCAAGGTGGAAGTCCTCGCCAGAGTGGCTCGCCGACGCCAGCGCGAGCAGCTCCCCGTCGAGGTCGAGACCCAGTCGGAGCATCCCCACCGCCTGCATCGGCTTGTTGCAGGAGCGGGGATAGATCGCCGCCTCGACCTCCCCCACAGCCCAGTCGACGCTGCCGTCGGCGGCGAGCGCCACGACGGACCCGCGATGGTGACCCTCCACGAAGCCAGAGCGGACGATGTCGACGAGAATTACCGGCGCAGCCACGTGCCGCAGCGTACCCGCGGACCCTCTGCTCACCCGCCGTCGGCGCCGGGAGCCACGGTCGTCACGAGGTGGCACAATCGGGCCGTGTCCGAACGCAACGTCTCGATCCCGCGGTGGACCCCGACCCAGCGTGAGATCGACGACCTCGACCTGCTCCTCGGCGAGGCCATCCATCCGCCCGTTCCCGGCTTCGTCAACCCGGCGGCCGGGCCGGGCGCACCGCTCACCCTGCACGTACGCCGAGAGACGGCAGAGGTCGCCATCGGCGTGGGGCGCCTCGACCTGATCGACCCCGAGGGGGCGGCGCTGGCTCGGCTCACGGTCGAGTCGACGTACGACGCGAGCGTGCCGGATCAACCAGACGTGGTGGGCGTCACCGGACCGGTCAAGCGGCTGGCTCACAACGAGTTCGGGCCGTTTCGTCGGCTGCACCTGTCCCCGGCACAGGTGCACTCGGACACGCCACACGACCAGCTGAGCGCTGTGATGATCACCCGCGCGCCCACCGACGACGACCTGTCAGCCATCCGCGACGTCGCCATCTCGACCGGCAGGGCACCTTTGCTGCTCGCCTGCGTCGGCCATGACATGCCGCGGGGGCTCTCCGCTCCGGCGCTCGTGCGGGCCGGTCTCGCTGCCGCCGAGTTGGTCGGGCATGGCGCCCGCGCCGTCGCCGTACCCCTTGCTGATCACGGACCCGACGCCAACCCTGCGCTGCTCACCTCGGTGGCCGAGGCGTACGGCGCCGTCGACCTCACACTCCCGGACCAGCCCACCGGGATATATTCCGAGCCGATCCGATTGGTCATCGACCGAGACCAGCCACCACGCGACCGACAGGGCGCCGTCATCTTCTTCACCGGGCTGTCGGGTTCAGGTAAGTCGACGCTGGCCCGGGGCGTCGTCGACCACCTTCTCGAGCGCGGCGAGCGCACCGTGACCTCGCTCGACGGAGATGTGGTACGCCACCACTTGTCTCAGGGACTGGGGTTCAGCCGTGAGGATCGAGAGACCAACATCGTGCGGATCGGCTTCGTGGCTGCCGAGATCTCCCGGCACGGCGGGCTGGCCGTGTGCTCTCCCATCGCTCCGTTCGAGTCCACGCGTGCCGAGGTACGCCGGATGGTTGGGCGTGCCGGAGGTGGGTTCGTGCTCATCCACGTGGCCACTCCCCTGGAGGAATGCGAGCGGCGGGACCGCAAGGGTCTGTACGCGAAGGCGCGGGCAGGTGAGATCCCCGACTTCACTGGGATCTCCTCGCCGTACGAGCCGCCACGAGATTGCATGAAACTCGACACAACCAATCGAGATATAGCAGAATGCGTGGACGAGATACTTGCCGCCCTTGTCTGCGAGGGTTGGCTCCACGCCTGACCGGAGGAAATGGTGCTCGACGCGGGACAACAACTGCTGGCCGACGGATGGGTCAGCACCCACGGCCTGGAGATCAAGACCGTCATCGCCGCCTTCATCGTCGGGGTGGTGGTCGGGATCACCGGTATGGGTGGTGGGGCGCTGATGACGCCCGCACTGATCTTCCTCGGTGTGGGCGACGCTTCGACAGTCGTGACGGCGGACCTCACCGCCGCCGCTGTTTACAAGTCCGGCGGCGCGGTCGTGCACTGGCGGGAAGGGTCTCCAAATCTCAGGCTGGCCGGCTGGCTAATCGTCGGGTCTGTGCCGATGGCGTTTCTCGGCCCGCACCTCGTCGGCTGGGTCGCTCCCGACGCCGACCTCGACAACGTCCTCAAGCTGTGCATCGGCTTCGCCCTGCTTTTCGCCGCGGCGTCGTATGCGGTGCGCCTGTACATCCAGATGCGACGGGTGGTCGGCGGCGGCCGTTGGGGCGAGCGTGATCCGGTCGTCCGTCCGGTCCCCACGATGCTGGTGGGGGCGGTAGGCGGCCTCCTTGTGGGGATCACCTCGGTAGGGTCCGGCTCGGTGATCATGGTCGCGTTGTTGATGCTCTACCCCACGCTGTCGGCGGTGAAGCTCGTCGGAACCGATCTCGTCCAGGCGGTGCCGCTGGTGCTGTCTGCAGCGGTGTCGAACATCCTTGCCCACGGTCTTGACTGGGGGATCACGATCCCGCTCATCATCGGCTCGGTGCCAGGCACTCTCATCGGAGCGAAGATCGCTCCGCGCGTGCCGCAGTCGGTGATCAGACGCGGCATCGTGGTCGTCTTGACCATCTCTGGTCTGGCGCTGCTCGACAAGGCCGGCTGGGCTCCGCTCGGCGCCGGCGAGGAGGAGACGCACCCGATCTTCATCGGTCTCGCCGGCATCGCCTTGGTGGGACTCGTACCGATCGTGTGGGGGGGACTGCGTCGTAGCGTTGGCCTGCCCATGTTCGGCAAGCCCACGGTCGCCGAGATCGAAGAGCCTCGGGCGGACCCTAAGGCGCGCGGGACCCGAACGCGCACTCCTCGTTGACCACGTCGCTAGCGCCCGCCAGTCGTTCCTTGCGCCGCAATATCGCCTCGCCTTCGTCACACGCGGAGCAAAGCTGGTCTGGGAGACCCTTGCAGGTCGCTAGGATGACCCGAACTGCTCAGAGGAGACTCCCTGAATGACCGTCCACGCTGACTATCGCCTCAGCCAGCTCGCCGAGCTCGAGGCGGAGTCGATCCACATCTTCCGTGAGGTCGCGGCGGAGTTCGAGAAACCGGTGCTGATGTTCTCCGGTGGCAAGGACTCGATCGTCATGATGCGCCTTGCGGAAAAGGCGTTCTTCCCGGCCAAGATTCCGTTCCCGGTGCTGCAAATCGACACCGGCTACGACTTCCCCGAGGTGCTGCAGACCCGTGACCACTGGGTCGACCGGCTCGGCGTACGCCTCGTCATCGCCTCGGTCGAGGACGCCATCGCAAGCGGTGTGGTCGTCGACGACGGCAAGACGAGTCGCAACCGGCTGCAGACCGGCACCTTGCTGCACGCCATCGAGGAGGAGGGGTTCACCGCCGCCTTCGGTGGTGGTCGCCGCGACGAGGAGAAGGCACGCGCCAAGGAGCGCGTCTACTCCCACCGCGACGACTTCGGCCAGTGGGACCCCAAGAACCAGCGCCCCGAGCTGTGGTCTCTCTACAACGGCCGCCTCCACGCTGGGGAGCACATGCGCATCTTTCCGCTGTCGAACTGGACCGAGCTCGACATCTGGCATTACATCGGAGCCGAGGAGATCGAGATCCCGAACATCTACTTCGCGCACCAGCGACGCGTGTTTCTGCGCGACAACATGCTCTTCAGCGAAAGTGAGCACAACCCGATGCGCGCTGGTGAGAAGATCGAGGAACGCACGGTGCGCTTCCGGACGGTCGGCGACCTCACCCTGACGGGCTGCGTCGAGTCCCAGGCCGACACGATTGGGGCCGTCATCGACGAGATCGCCATAGCCCGGGTCACCGAGCGAGGCGCGACCCGCGGCGACGACCGTTTTAGCGAGGCTGCCATGGAAGACCGCAAGCGAGAGGGTTACTTCTGATGGCTGGGCCTGCCATGGACCTGCTTCGGTTCGCTACTGCCGGTTCCGTCGACGACGGCAAGTCGACGCTGATCGGGCGCCTGCTGCTCGACTCCAAGTCGATCTTCGAGGACCAGCTCGAGGCCGTCGAGTCGACGTCGAGGTCGCGGGGCTACGACTACACCGACCTCGCGCTGCTCACCGACGGCCTGCGTTCCGAGCGGGAGCAGGGCATCACGATCGACGTGGCCTACCGGTACTTCGCCACACCTCGCCGCAAGTTCATCATCGCCGACACACCCGGTCATGTGCAGTACACCCGCAACATGGTCACCGGCGCCTCGACCGCAGACCTCGGACTGGTGCTGGTGGACGCCCGCCAGGGACTCACCGAGCAGTCCCGCCGGCACGCGGTGATCTTGTCCCTGCTGCGGGTGCCGCACCTCGTGCTCTGCGTCAACAAGATGGACCTGGTCGACTACGCCGAGGACAAGTTCGACGAGATCCACGCCGAGTTCACGTCGTTCGCGACCAAGCTCGCGATTCCTGACCTGACCATCGTCCCGATCTCCGCGCTCAAAGGTGACAACGTCGTCACCCGCTCAGCACACATGGATTGGTACTCCGGCCCCTCGCTGCTGCACCACCTCGAGAACGTGCACGTGGCATCCGACCGTGACCTCGTCGACACCCGCTTCCCGGTGCAGTACGTCGTCCGCCCCAAGTCCGACGAATATCATGACTACCGCGGCTACGCCGGCCGGGTCGCCGGCGGTGTGCTCAAGCCAGGCGACGAGGTGCTGGTGCTCCCATCGGGCATGACCTCGAAGATCTCCGAGATCGACCTGTTCGACAAGCAGCTCGATGAAGCCTTCCCACCGATGTCGGTGACGGTGCGGCTCGAGGACGACGTGGACGTGTCGCGAGGCGACATGATCTGCCGTCCGCAGAACGCCCCGCAACCCAGCCAGGACATCGACGCGATGATCTGCTGGATGTCGTCGACACCGCTGAGGCCGCGCCAGAAACTGTCCATCAAGCACACGACCCGAGCGGCGCGCACGATGATCAAGGACGTGCAGTACCGACTCGATGTGAACTCGCTGCACCGCGACCTCGAGACCAAGGAGCTCGGCCTCAACGAGATCGGCCGGGTGCAACTCCGCACGACTTCGCCGCTCCTCTGCGACCCCTACGAGAAGAACCGCACGACCGGCTCATTCATCCTCATCGACGAAGCCACCGGCGTCACCGTCGGGGCAGGGATGATCAACTCGTCCAGTTGAGGGGCGCCTCGGCTGAGCTGCTAGCGAAACACCCAGTTGTGCGCGGCCAGCGCACCGTGTGACGTCTCAGCCAACCTGAGCGTCGGTTCCCTTGCGCGTGCTGCCGGGATCGCTTGCCTCGAGTCAGAACCGGCCGCCTCGGTCTGGCGGGCGGACCGCCGCACGCGGCACGTCGGCCTTGGTGGCCGCGGCCGCCGCTGTCGGCGCTGCTCCCCCGAGATGCGCCGGGTGCCGGCGGTCAGGACAACCCAGCCGTGGCTGCACGGGGTGGCGCTGCTGGACACCGTCGACAAGCTGCTGCAGCTGTTTGCCCAGCTCGATGGTTGCGTCTCGAACACTGCCGTCCGCAGGCAGCGCGATCGGTGGGCTCACCGCGATGGAGATCGGTCGACGTCGGCGCAGGTTGAGGGGCAAGCCCGCGGTCGCGATCCGTTGCGGCCCCCACAGGGCCACCAGAACGACAGGCGCACCTGTGCTGCGGCTGAGGGCGACGGCGCCGGGCATCAGCGCCCGCACCGTGAACGACCTGCTGATGCCCGCCTCGGGGAAGACTCCGACGACCTCGCCCCGAATCAGCGCCGCACGCGCCTCCAGGAACGCGCCCGCCGGCGCGGCCCGGTCGACGGGCACGTGGCGCATGGCGGTCATGGCCGGGCCAGCGATGACGTTGTGCCAGACGTCGTACCGGGTGAGGAAGCGCACCAAGCGGCCGCTCGGGCGGGCCGCCAGGCCGACGAAGATGAAGTCGAGGAAGCTGACGTGGTTGCTGACCAGGATGGCCGGCCCGGACCGCGGGACATGCCGGGCCCCGTCGACCTGGATCCGCAGCCCCAGCATCTGAAACAACAGCCGTGAGATCGCGATGACGAGCCGGTACACCAGATCCACGCCGCCAGTATCGCGATTCGTCCGCCTGGACGCGGGGAGCCTGCGCCCGCGCCAGTCGGACGAACCCCTGACGGGCCGGTTCAGTGGCTGGCGCGGACGTGCAGGCCGACGTCGGGGTCGACGACAGCTTCCTGCGACGCAGCGATCCCGTCGACGAGGAGCGGTACGTCGATGTCGACGTTTCGCTTCACCAGTGCGAGCGCGATCGGGCCGAGCTCGTGGTGCCGAGCCGACGACCCGACGACTCCAACGGTGCGTCCATCGACGACGACATCGGCCCGGTGGCCGGGCAACCGGTCAGCCGACCCGTCGAGGTGCAGCAGCACCAGGCGGCGCGGCGGGCGGCCGAGGTTGTGTACACGGGCCACCGTCTCCTGACCGCGGTAGCAGCCCTTGTCGAGGTGGACGGCGGACCCGACCCAGCCGACTTCGTTGGGGATCGTCCGGTGGTCGGTGTCGAGGTGGAGGCGGGGCTCGCCGCGAGCGATCCGCAGCGCCTCGAAGGCCCACAGACCACACAATGACCCCATCACCGATGGCTCGAGCTCCGCCCGGCTGACCAGATCGACCGATTCCGGTCCGCGGGCGACTACCGCCCACTCCTCCGTGACGTCGTGCACCTCGACGCGCATCATGAACCGCATCGAGTCAAGCCAGGCCAGCAACGGCGCCGCTTCCCCTGGACCGACGTGCGCCCAGAACGCGACCCCGTCGTCATACCCGCTCATCGCGTGTTCGACATGGCCATGCGGCGAGAGCACCAGGGTGGTCACCCACTGGCCAGGCGCGAGTCCGTCGAGATATTGCGTGGTGAGTGAGTGCAGCCACGGCAGTCGGTCGGTGCCGTCGATCTGCACTACTTCACGATGGGAGAGGTCGACGCATCCGTCACCGGCGAGCAGCGTCTTCTGCTCCCGCAGCGGATCACCATAGTGCGCTGCGACCCCGCCATCGATTCCGTCGGCCTCCACCGCGCGCGGCGACCGCAACAACGGGCTCGACCACCTCACGGCACGCACGTCGCACATTCGCCGAACACAGTCAGATGTCCCACGTCAGCTTGGAACCCGTGCTGCTCTCTCAGCATTCCCGTCATCGGCTCGACCTCTGCCGGCTCCACCTCGGTGATCATGCCGCAGCCGCGGCAGACGAGGTGGACATGTTCGGGCGCCGTCGCGGCGTGGTAGGTCGGGGCACCGTGACTCAGGTGCGCGTGGTTGACCAGGCCGAGCTGCTCGAGCAGCTCGAGAGTGCGATAGACGGTCGAGATGTTGACCCCGGATGCTCGCAGCTGGATCCAGGCATGAGCGTCCTCAGGTGTCGCGTGACCCAGCGCAGTGACCGCATCGAGCACAAGCTGCCGTTGCGGCGTGAGCCGGTAACCGCGCGCTCTGAGCTGCTCGTGCAGGTCCATCCGTCCAGTCTACGAGGAGGCGCGCTACTCGGACCTTTGCAAGCGCGCCCAAATGTGCGGCTGGATCTGCTGCCCGACGGCGGCCATGTCGAACGTCCACAGCAGGTCGCCCTCGACCAAACCGTAGAGTCGGTGGCCCCCGACGTACTCCTTGGCGGTCTCGGTGCGGGCGACGGCGTCGGTGGCGAGCTCGATCTTCGCGCCGTCGACCTTGCCGTAGTAGATCTCGACGAAGCCCGTCGGGTGCGCCAGGACCAGCTCGATCCCACCCTCGGGCTGCGGCCGCACGAACCCAGTCTCGAGGGCGAGGGGCCGCACCTCGTTTCCGTCGGCGTCGATCAGCCAGGTGCGGCTGAAGTAGTGGAGGAAGGGACGCCCGTCGTGGGTGAAGGCTGCCTCTTGCCCGAACTGGAAAGCGTCGATCGTCGGGTAGTCCCCGTGTCCGTTGCCCTGCCAGTGCCCGAGCAGGAAGGACACCCGCATCAGGTCAGGGTGCAGGTCGGAGGGAATCTGGAAGGGCATGGGCTCGCTCGAAGTCAGCTGTCGCGGGTCGGCTTCGGGCTGCGGGCGAGCGCGTAGACGACATACACGGCAAGGCACGTGAGACCGACGCTGGTGACGACCAGCAACACACTGAAGAAGAACTCCACGCAGCGGAGTCTAACGAGTCGGCAGGAAATTCAAGCGATGCTGCGGCGGTGGCGTTGCGGTCGACGGTATCCACTGCCCCAAGGGTGTGCGAAACGCCAACCCGAGTCCACAAGATGGCGAGGCATGCCCGTGTCCAACATCATCCGCACAGTCCCGGCAGGTTTCCGGGCCCTACTTACGTGCTTTGACCCTCAGGAAGTCGCGTGCCTCGATCGTCGACATGGCCGGCCGCTGCGCGAGGTCGGCCAAGGCTGCTGCGCGCGACACCAGTTCCTCGTTGTGCTTGACGGGTACGCCGCGGGCGAGGGTCAGCGTGTCTTCCATGCCGACCCTGAGGTGGCCGCCCTTGGACAGTGAGGCGAAGGCGACGGCGAGAGAGGTGCGGCCGATGCCGGTGGCCGACCACGAGGTGACCGCCGCCGGCAGCGCGTGCACCGACGCAACCAACGCGTCCGCGGTGCCCGGCATCCCTCCCGGAACGCCCATCACAAGGTCGCAGTGCACACGGCCCCCGTAAGGCGACCCGCACGTGTCGAGCAACCGGTGCAGAGCGTGGACGTGGCCGAGGTCGAAGAGCTCGAACTCTGGCACCACCTCCTGCTGCTGGGTGAGCTGGTAGAGCTCGACCACGAACGGCCACGGATTCATGAAGACGTCGTCGCCGAAATTCGTCGTCCCCATAGTGAGCGAGCAGGAGTCCGGTTCGGCGTCGAGCACCCTGAGGCGGTCGTCGAGCGGGTCGTGCACCGACCCTCCGGTCGATAGCTGGACGACGAGGTCGGTCTGCTCACGGATGGCTACTACCGACTCGGAGAGTTGCCCGAGGTCGAGGGTCGGACGGTGCTCCGCGTCGCGGATGTGCAGGTGGATCATGGCGGCGCCGGCGGCCTCGCAGCGAACAGCGGTCTCGACCAGCTCGTCCAATGTTGTCGGCAGCGCGGGGACATCTACCTTGGTCGACTCCGCACCCGTGGGGGCGACGGTGATCAGCGTGGTGGGAGGGGGCAGAGCCGTCATGGCGACATCGTGCCAGACTCCTCGAGGTTGACAGCGGCCACCGGCAGGCGGTCCGGCGTACCGCGCGAGACAGCGGGAGGCGTCCATGCGGGCTGTGGTCCAGCGCGTGACCGGCGCCAGCGTCAGCGTCGCCGCGGCCGTGGTCGGGGAGATAGCCGAGCCGGGCCTGCTCGTGTTGCTGGGCGTGACGCACGACGACACCGACTCCGACGCCCACGACCTGGCGACTAAGGTCTGGAAGCTGCGCATCATGCACGACGAGCGGTCGGCGAGCGATCTGGGGGCGCCGGTGCTCGTCGTCAGTCAGTTCACGCTTTACGCCGACACCCGCAAGGGAAGGAGACCGTCATGGTCCGCAGCAGCGCCCGGCTCGGTCTCTGAACCGCAGTACGACGCCTTCTGTGCCGCCCTTCGTGAACAAGGCGCACGCGTCGAAACCGGCGTGTTCGGGGCTCAGATGCAGGTGACGTCCTGTAACGACGGGCCCGTCACGCTGGTGCTGGAGACATGACCTGCCCTCTCGCACCGCGGGAACGTCGAGCCCATGGCGATGAGAGCACGTTTGAGCACTGAGACCCAGCCTCGATGCGGCGGGCACGGTACCCTCGATCCTGACCGCCCGCCTCACGCTCCTCGGGGGATGATCCATGCCAGACCGACCGCCAGCCGACTCTGACGAGCCGACAGACCGGTCGCCTTATGCACACCAAGACAGTTCTTCCGAGGACGCCGCCGCCCACGCAGGAGATGGCGGGGGCACCAACGCAGGCTCCGCGACCTCGGCAGCCGCGGGCTCCGGCGGTGATGGCGAAGATCCGCCGGCGCGGCAGGGACCCTTCGTCAGCCGGCACAAGATCCTGCTGATAACAGCGGTGGCGGTGGTCCTGCTCCTGGTGGTCGGCGGCTCGGCCGGCTACCTCTACTGGGCAAACAATCAGCTGGATGCGATTCCCCGGGTGGATGCCGGGATCACCCCGGACCCCAAGAAGAACCACAACGAGGCGAAGTACCCGCTCAACATCTTGTTGCTGGGTGCCGACCACGGCAACGTCGGGCAGTCGGTCGCCGAAGATCTCGCCGACGGTAAGTGGACACCGTTCGAGCACCTCAGCGACACGATCATCGTCATGCACATCCCGGCCGACCGGAAGTCGGCGCAGCTCATCTCGATCCCGCGTGACAGCTGGGTCAAGGTGCACGGCTACCCCTATAGCAACGGTTACGCGAAGATCAACGCCGCCTTCTCCTTCGGCGGGCCAGAGCTCGCGATCGACACCGTCCAGAAACTCACGGGTATGACGATCGACCATGTGGCCATGATCGACTGGGTCGGGTTCCGTGACGTCACCTCGGCGCTCGGGGGCGTCCGCATCTACATCCCCGAGAGCTTCACCGACACCAAGCAGAACGTCGACTGGGTCAAGGGCTACGAGACCCTCGAGGGCGAGCGTGCCCTGCAGTACGTGCGCACCCGGCACGATCTGCCGGGGCCGGTCAAGGACGACTTTGGCCGGATCGCACGCCAGCAGAACTTCATGCGCGCGCTGATGGGTCAGTTGCTGGCCCACAGCACCACACGCAATCCCATCCGCTTCGGCAAGGTGCTCAACACACTGACGAAGTTCCTCACCGTCGACAGGACATGGGACAACGACGAGATCCGCAACCTTGCCTTCTCCCTGCGCAACATGCATTCCGAGGACGTGAAATTCGTTACGGCGCCTTTCGGCAGCTATGACATGGTCGACGGGCAGAGCATCGTCCGACTTGACAGGCGCAAGCTCGCCCAGCTCGTCCGGACGGTGGAGAACGACCACATCGAGCGCTACCTCACCAAGTACCCCGAGCAGAAGCTCGCGGGGGCCAAGTCGATCAACTGACGCAAGCCTGTCGGCGCCGTCGGCGGACAGGAGCCGTCGGCGCCTAGACGCCGTGCCGGCCGTAGTCGTCGTCGAGGCGTTCGATGTCGTCCTCGCCGAAGTACGTGCCGGTCTGAACCTCGATGAAGAGGAGATCGGTCGTCCCCACGTTCTCCATCCGGTGCGCCATTCCGACCTCGACGCCGATAGTCGAGCCGACAGTCACTTTGTGCTTGACGTCGTCCAAGGTGACAACGCCTTCGCCCGACACGACCACCCAGTGCTCGCCACGGTGACGGTGCCGCTGGTAGCTGAGCCGGTGCCCCGTCGTCACGCAGATGCGCTTGACGCGGAAACTCTCCGCCTCGTCGATGACTTCGTAGTACCCCCAGGGACGCTCGTCGCGCTCGATGACCACGACTGCCTCCCTTCGCCGGCGATGCGGTCCGGCCACATCGGCCTCACATCTGGACCGCCAGTGTAGGCAACCGGAGGGTGCGGCGCTGGCTGAAGTAGCCAATCAGACGCTGATCCGGACCTCCGCCACGTCACCTCGAGAGGCCGTCACCGCACGATCGGCCGACGCCGCCTTCGGCACCAGCGCCCGCAACGTCCAGTCACCAGGCGCGGCAAAGAACCGGAACTGACCGGTCGCGCTCGTCGGCACCTCTGCGGCGAACTCGCCCGTGCGGTCGAGCAACCGCACATAGGCGTTCGCTACCGGCTGATCCTTGTGGACGACGACCCCCTGAATGATCGCCTCTTTGGTGACGTCAACCCCGTCGAGGCTGGGGCCACCCTGGGTTGCTCCGCACACTCAGGACTCCCCCGGCTCGTCACCGGTGGCGACGGGGACCCCGACGAGTGACCCGTACTCCGTCCACGAACCGTCATAGTTCTTGACGTGCGGCTCGTCGAGGATCTCGTGCAGCACGAACCACGTGTGCGCGCTGCGCTCGCCGATCCGGCAGTAGGCGATGGTGTCCTTCGATCCGAACTCGACGCCCGCTTCCCGATACAGCGTCTTGAGCTCGTCGTCAGACTTGAAGGTGCCGTCGTCGTTGGCCGCCTTGCTCCACGGGATGTTCGTGGCGGTGGGCACGTGCCCACCGCGCTGAGCCGACTCCTGCGGCAGGTGCGCCGGAGCGAGGAGCCGGCCGGCGTACTCGTCAGGAGAGCGAACGTCGACCAGGTTCAAGCTGCCGATGGCGGCGATGACCTCGTCGCGGAAGGCGCGAATGTCGAGGTCGGGGTTCTTGGCGGTGTACGACGTCTGAGTGCGCGTGACCGGCTCGTCGGTGAGCTCACGGGAGTCGAGCTCCCACTTCTTGCGGCCGCCATCCATCAACAGCGCTTTGTCATGACCGTAGAGCTTGAAGTACCAGTAGGCGTAGGCAGCGAACCAGTTGTTGTTGCCGCCGTACAGCACGACAGTGTCGTCGCTGCCGATGCCACGGCTCGAGAGCAGTCGTTCGAACTGCTCCTTGTTGACGAAGTCCCGCCGGACGGGGTCTTGCAGGTCTTGCTTCCAGTCGATCTTGACGGCGCCACGGATGTGGCCCTTGTCGTAGGCACTGGTGTCCTCGTCAACCTCGACCAGGACGACACCCTCGTCATCGCGGTGGCTCTCGACCCAGTCGGCGTCGACCAATACGGCTTCGCGGCTCATGCGGAATACCTCCATTGTTGTGGTCCCGCGGCGGGACACAGGAATTCGAGGGTTGGGCGGTCGTGCGCCCTAAACGGGTGAGGGAGGACGTGGTTGGACGCCCGGTCAGGGCGTCGGACACAGCGCAGTCGCGGTGTGACAGTTGTCCACCGCGCGGCGCTTGGTGAGGTACGTCGACTCCATGTCGACCAGCCTAGGCCGAGTGTCCGCGCCACACCCAGACCGGCCCGCATGATGAGACCACCGTCTCACTAGTCGGCCAGGCCCTGAATGAGGGACATCGCTTGCCACCGCACCTCCCACTCCTCTGGGCCGGCCGGCCGCCGTCATACTGCTGACGTGTTGACGATCCGTCCGGCTGGCCTTGACGACTCACCGGCCCTCTTCTCGCTGGCTCAGCAGGCTTACGGGCGCTACGTGGGGCGCATCGGTCGGAACCCAGCGCCGATGGACGCGGACTATGAAGCGGCTGTCTCGACTGGTCTGGTCTGGGTGGCTGAGCAGGGTCAGCGGATTGTTGGTCTGCTCGTGCTCGAGATCCGTGACGATCACGTGCTGATCGAGAACGTGGCAGTCTCACCCAACGCCCAGGGTGGAGGTGTCGGCTCGCGGCTGCTCACGCTGGCTGATGACCAGGCTCGCGAACGCGGTCTGCGCGAAGTGAGGCTCTACACGCACGAGGCGATGACCGAGAACCAGCAGTACTACAGGCGCCGCGGGTATCAGGAGACGCACCGCTCGGGCGACAGCGGCTTCGAACGAGTCTTCTTCACCAAGAACCTCTGAGCGCATCCACACCAGCGCCGCTGATTCGGTACGTCGTTGCACTTTCTCGTCGGTGGGGTCACGACAACGATCCAAAGTGACGCCACGAGCGGTGCCGGTCTCAACCGCCGGCGAAGGGCGGCAAAACCTCCAGCATGTCGCCGTCGCGCACTGCCACCTCGGCGAGGTTGCGCGAACCCAGTGGCCGGTCACCGAGCAGCAGCGAGCAGATGCCGAGCACGGAGGCGAACCGCGGCTGGTCGGCGTGGCGCTCCCGAGCTGCCGCGAGTACGTCGGCCACCGTCCCACCCGTCAGCTCTTCCTGGGCGAGCCCGGCTGCGGCGCGTGCAGCAGCCCAGTAGCGCACCGTCACCCGGGCACCGCCGGTCCCAGGGTCCGTTGCCGGTGTCGTAGCACTCGCCATGTCCGGTATTCTCGCAACCGCAATGGGGCCCCGGCGAACTGCCGTGGGCCTCGCCTGCTTTCGGGCCTGAGGAGGTGGCTGCCGTAAGCGCTCTGCTGCTACTCACCAACGCGCTCCAGCCGTCCGCGGAAATCCTCCCAGCACTCGCGCTGCTGCCGCACCACGTGCGGATTATGCCGGCCGAGGCCACCGTGCTGCTCGAGGCACCCGACTGCGACGCCGTCCTCGTGGACGGGCGACAGGACCTGGCGGCAGTGCGCAGCCTTTGCCGACTGGTCCGTACGACGGGCGTGGACGTCCCCCTGCTCGTGGTCGCAACCGAGGGTGGTCTGACAGTTGTCGCGGCTGACTGGGGCATCGACGACGTCCTGCTCTCCACCGCCGGGCCGGCGGAAGTGGAAGCGCGGCTTCGGCTCTGCAGTGGCCGCCTCCAGCTCGCCCGGTCCGACGCCCAGACGGACACCACGATCATCAAGAGCGGCGACGTCGAGATCGACGAGTCGTCGTACACCGCAACTCTTGACGGGCGCACCCTCGACCTGACGTTCAAGGAGTTCGAGCTGCTCAAGCACCTGGCGCAGCACCCAGGCCGGGTCTTCAACCGCCAACAGCTGTTGCAGGAGGTGTGGGGCTACGACTATTTCGGCGGCACTCGGACTGTCGATGTCCATGTGCGTCGGCTGCGGGCCAAGCTCGGCACCGAGCACGAGGCGCTGATCGGCACCGTGCGCAACGTCGGCTACCGGTTCGTACTGCCCACCCGGACACGTGGGTCAGCCATGAAGGATTCGCCTCCGGCCCCGGCAACCCCGGACCAGGCGGAGCGTCGGTGACCGCGGGCCTTCGCATCACCACCGCAGACGCGCTGACCGACGACGATCGCGCTCGGGTGGCGGAGATCGAGGCTGCGGCGGTCGACGTGGACGGAGTCGCGCCCCTGGACGACCAGGTGCGCCTCGACGTCGCCCACCGCGGGGAGCCCGCGGTGCAGCATCTGCTTGCCCGGTTGCCTGACGCCACTGTCGCGGGCTACGCACACCTCCGTCGTACCGAAGACGGCCCCGTCAGCGCACACCTCGTCATCGACCCGGCACATCGCCGCCACGGCATCGCAACCGCGCTGGTACGCCGGATGATCGCCGAGTCCGGCGCCGCCGGACTCCGGGTCTGGGCGCACGGGGACGAAGCAGCCGCCGGTCTCCTGTCGGGTCGGCTCGGCTTCCGCCGGGTCAGGGATCTGTGGCAGATGCGCCGCGCCCTGGACGCCCCGCTCACCCCTCCGACCTACCCGGCCGACGTGATCGTGCGCACCTTCGAGGTGGGGCGTGACGAGGCCGCCTGGGTCGACGTCAACGCGGCGGCGTTCGCCAGCCACCCCGAGCAGGGCCGGCTCACCGCCGACGACCTCCACCAACGCATCGGGCAGCCGTGGTTCGACCCGCTCGGCCTCTTCCTTGCCGAGCGAGACGGCACCCTGTTGGGCTACCACTGGACCAAGGTGCACCTCCCCGGTGAGAAGGCTGCCCATGCCATGGGCGAGGTCTACGCCGTCGGCGTCTCACCGGACGCTCAGGGGCTCGGGCTCGGTAAGGCGCTCACGGCCACCGGACTGCTGCATCTGCGTGCCCGCGGGCTGACCGAGGTGCTCCTGTACGTCGAGGCCGACAACGGCCCTGCTGTGGCGGTCTACGAGAAGCTCGGCTTCACGCCGTACGCCGTCGACGTGATGTACGAGTACCCGTGACCCTGCGTTCCGCTGAGGCTTCCTCGACCCCTTGCCCGGTCTTTCCTGAGGCGACCTCTCTTGCCGGCGCGCCCCCCGGCAAGCCGACTTCACCCCTCGTTCACCGGAGGGTGAGATCATGGGCCGCATGTCCCCGGAGTCTCGCGTCACCTCCCTGCCCGCCACGACGGCCGGCGATCCAGACGAGGGGCCAGGCGACACCAGCAGCCACACGGTGATGAATGACTCGTACGACGTCGAGCCGCCGTACGTCGCAGACAGCGACGACCTGCCCGACCACCGCTTCCTCGACCGGGAGCTTTCGTGGCTCCGGTTCAACGGTCGGGTGCTGGCGCTGGCCGCCGACCGCGAGCTGCCCTTGCTCGAACGCACCAGGTTCTTGGCGATCTTCGCGGGCAACCTCGACGAGTTCTTCATGGTCCGCGTCGCCGGCCTCAAACGGCGGCTGGCCGCCGGGGTCGCCGTCCAGGCGGCCAGCGGCATGATGCCGCGTGAGGTCATCGAGACGATCTGGGGCGAGGCCAGCGAGATGATGGCCGAGCACGGTCGGCTCTTCCGCAGCGACGTGCTGCCTGCGCTCGCCGACGAGCAGATCTCGCTGCTCCGGTGGAAAGACCTCGAAGTTGACGAGCAGAAGCGCATGCAGGAGCTGTTCACTGACCGTATCTACCCCGTGCTGACACCGCTCGCCGTCGACCCGGCGCATCCGTTCCCGTACATCTCCGGCTTGTCGCTCAACTTGGCCGTGACGATCCGCAACCCCGACACCGGCGAGGAACACTTCGCCCGGGTCAAGGTGCCGCCGATCTTCCCGCGGTTCGTGACCCTAGGCGGCCAGCGCTTCGTCCCGCTCGAGGACGTCATGGCCGCCCACCTCGATCAGCTCTTTCCCGGTATGGAGGTGTTGCAGAGCCACACCTTCCGCGTCACCCGCAATGAGGACCTCGAGGTCGAGGAGGACGACGCCGAGAACCTGCTCAAGGCGCTCGAGCGCGAGCTGCAGCGCCGCCGCTTCGGATCCCCTGTCCGGCTGGAGGTCGAGGAGTCGATCGACGACCACGTGCTCGAGCTGCTGGTGTCCGAGCTCGATGTGTCGGTCAGCGAGGTCTTTCACCTGCCTGGCCCGCTCGACCTCACTGGTCTGCACGGCATCGTCGACCTGGACCGACCCGAGCTCAAGTACGGCGCCTTCGTCCCCCACACGCACCGCCATCTTGCCGAGGTCGAGTCGTCGAGCCCGGCAGACATGTTCGCGGCCATCTCACGCCGAGACGTACTCTTGCACCATCCGTACGACTCGTTCGCCACCAGCGTTCAGCGGTTCATCGAGCAGGCCGCGGCCGATCCACACGTGCTGGCCATCAAGCAGACCCTCTACCGCACCTCGGGTGATTCTCCGATCATCGAGGCGTTGATCGATGCAGCAGAGTCCGGCAAGCAGGTGCTGGTGCTGGTCGAGATCAAGGCACGGTTCGACGAGCGGGCGAACATCCGCTGGGCGCGCAAGCTGGAGCAGTCCGGTTGCCATGTCGTCTACGGCATCGTCGGCCTCAAGACTCACTGCAAGCTGGCTCTGGTCGTCCGCGACGAAGGCGTCGGCATCCGCCGCTATGCCCACATCGGCACCGGAAACTACAACCCCAAGACCGCCCGGATCTACGAGGACCTCGGCCTGCTCACGGCCGACGAGGGCGTTACGAGCGACATCAGCAACCTCTTCAACAACCTGTCGGGGTTCGCCCGGCAGCGGAACTACCCCGAGCTGCTGGTGGCGCCGGAGTCCGTGCGGACGGGTCTGATCGACCGAATCGAGCGCGAGATCGAGCACCGTCGCGCCGGCCGACCGGCCCGGATCCGGCTCAAGATCAACGCCCTCGTCGACGAGGCGCTGACCGACGCGCTCTATCACGCCTCCCGAGAAGGTGTCCCGGTCGAGCTGTGGGTCCGCAGCATCTGCGCGCTGAGGCCCGGCGTCACCGGCCTGTCGGACAACATCCGGGTCCGGAGCATCCTCGGCCGCTTCCTCGAGCACAGCCGTGTGTTCTGCTTCGACAACGGAGGCGAGCCGCAAGCCTGGATCGGCTCGGCCGACCTGATGCACCGCAACCTCGACCGTCGCGTCGAGGTGCTGGTCAAGGTGCCGTCACGTGCCCACGTCGACGAGCTGAGTGCCTTGCTCGATCTGGCATTCGACCCAGCCACGGCGTCGTGGTGGCTGCGTCCCGACGGCGAGTGGGAGCGGCACCACCATTCCCCCGAAGGCGCGGCCCTGACAGACCTTCAGTCGTCCCTGATCGCCGCCCACCGGCGTCGCCGCGACACGTCTAGCGGCGCCCGTCGATCCTGAGTCTGCCGGCTGCGAGCAACGACACGGCGGTAGTTGCTCTCCTGCTGCCCGCATGTGAGAGTAGGCGATCGTGGCGACCCACCCACCCATCCGAGCGGCCGGTGCGGTCGTCTGGAGACATGGCAGCCGTGAGCCCGAGGTGCTGCTGGTCCACCGGCAGCGGTACCGCGACTGGTCGCTGCCCAAGGGAAAGCTCGACCCGGGCGAGTCCGGTCCGGCCGCCGCCGTCCGCGAGGTCGCGGAGGAGACGGGCGTGCGCGTCCGACTCGGCCCACCGCTTCCGGACCAGCACTACACCGTGGACAGCGTCGGTGGTCCGCGCGCCAAGCTGGTGTCCTACTGGGCTGCTCGCGCGCCAGCGGACGGCGACGTCAGCGCCTTCGACGCCAACGACGAGGTCGACGAAGTGCGTTGGTCGAGGCTGTCGAAGGCCCGTCGGCGGCTGACCTACGCCCGTGACGTCGACCTGTTGGAATGCTTCGCCGAGGCGCCGCCGATCAGTGCCCCGCTGGTCGTCGTCCGGCACGCCGATGCTCGCCGCAGTGAGCACTGGAAAGGCGACGATATCGAGCGTCCGCTCAGCGCCGCGGGACATCGCCAGTCTGCCGGGTTGGTCTCCCTGCTCGCGGCGTACGGTGTCCGCCGGGTCGTCACCAGCGATGCACTGCGCTGCGTAGACACGATGCTGCCCTTCGTGAACGCGTCGAGGTCGGCGATCAGGCTCGAGCCTGCTCTGTCCCAGGAGGATGCCAACCCGAAGATCGTGGCCAGGCAGCTGCGTCGAGCGCTCGACGGTCGCACCCGGGTGGCCTTTTGCTCACATCGACCGGTGCTGCCGCTGATCTTTGAGACCCTCGGCATCGAGCCGGTCACCATCGAACCCGCGGACGTGGTCGTGGTGCATCGTCATCAGGGCAACGTCACCGCCGTAGAGCATCACGGGCGGCCTCCCTCCGACTGACCGGACGGTAGCCCGGGGTACGGCGGCGGAGGCGTGGGACTCTACGGAAGGAAGAATTGCAACAAGCCATACATGGCCGCAGCAACGAGACCGGCCGCCGGGAACGTCAGAATCCAAGCACCGACGATCGACCTCGCCACGCCCCAGCGAACCGCTGACAACCGCTTGGTCGCACCGGCACCCATGACTGATGACGTGATGATGTGTGTGGTCGAGATCGGAGCCTGGAACACATAAGCCGTGACGTAGAGGATGGAGGCCGCCGTCGTCTCAGCGGCGAACCCGCGGGGGGGGTCGAGGTGGATGATGCGACGGCCCAAGGTGCGCATGATGCGCCAGCCGCCGGCGTAGGTGCCGAGGGAGATAGCGGTCGCGGCTGCGGCGATGACCCAGAGCGGAAGGCCGTCGCCTGCGTCGACATATCCAGCGGTGAGAAGCGCGAGGAAGATGACACCCATCGTCTTCTGGGCGTCCTGCAAGCCATGACCGAGGGCCATCGCGGCGGCTGACAGGGTCTGCGCCATCCTGAAGCCCCGGTTGGTCTTGCCGGGGTTACGTTTCCTGAAGATCCACAAGATCGCCAACATGAACAAGAAGGCGACGACGAAGCCCACGAGTGGGGAGACGACCATCGGGATGA
>JACCVZ010000033.1 GCA_013697905.1 Nocardioidaceae bacterium | reverse complement strand
GGCAGCGGTCCATCGTCAGCGAGGAGTTGATGGCGATCGTCGACAAGTTCGGTGACGAGCGGCGCAGCCAGATCATCCCCGCCGACGGTGACCTGTCGATGGAGGACCTGATCCCTGACGAGGACGTTGTCATCACCATCACCCGCGGTGGCTACGCCAAACGCACCCGGGCCGACCTCTACCGGTCACAAAAGCGTGGCGGCAAGGGAGTGCGCGGCGCAGCGCTCAAGGGCGACGATCTGGTCGAGCACTTCTTCTCCTCCACCAACCACCATTGGCTGCTGTTCTTCACCACGGCCGGGCGGGTCTACCGGACCAAGGCGTACCACCTGCCGGAGTCTGCTCGAGACGCCAAAGGCGGCCACGTCGCCGGACTGTTGTCGTTCCAACCCGACGAGCAGATCGCGCAGGTGCTCGCCATCCGTGACTACGAGTCGGCGCCGTACCTGGTCCTTGCAACGCGGCGCGGTCTCGTGAAGAAGACCAGACTCACCGACTACAACTCGCCCCGGCAGGCCGGCGTGATCGCGATCAACTTCCGCGAGGACGACGACGAGCTGATCGGAGCTCGGCTGGTCACGGCCGACGACGACCTGCTGCTGGTGTCGAAGAAGGGCCAGTCCGTCCGCTTCCGTGCTGATGACTCGCAGCTGCGGCCGATGGGTCGGGCGACGTCCGGCGTCACCGGCATGAAGTTCCGCGCAGCTGACGAGCTGTTGTCGATGGAGGTCGTGCCCTCCGACCCGGCCGAAGACGCGCCGACACTGTACGTCTTCACCGTCACCGACGGCGGCTTCGCCAAGCGGACCAGGGTCGAGGAGTACCGGCTGCAAGGTCGGGGCGGTCTCGGCATCAAGGCGATGAAGCTTCCGGACGCCCGTGGGTCACTCGTCGGCGGCATCGTGGTGACCGACACCGACGAGGTGATGACAGTCAGGGCAAGCGGACAGGTCACGCGCTCACCCGCTGCCGATGTCCCGGCCAAAGGACGTGACACCATGGGGGTCAGGTTCGTCTCTGTCGGCGGCTCTGACTCGGTGGTGCGGATCGCCCGCAACACCGAACGAGAAGTCGACGACGAACTGCTCGATGGGGCCGACAATGGTGACGGCACCGCTCGAGAGGGGGGTTCTCCGGAGCCGCCCGTCGAGGTCGACGAGACGGCGCCGGCCGAGGTCGACGCTGACCCGCAGGAGAGACAGGGCGAATGACCGATCCCCGTGACGACCAACCGCTGGCACCGCGGCGCAGCTTGGGCAAGAGCCCAGGATCAGGCCAGACAGCGGAGCCACCGGGTTCGACCGCACAGCAGATGTCGGCGCCCCCGGTGACCTCGCCGTCGCCGTACGGCGGTGCACCGCAACAGGCATCCGCGTCGCCACTGGCCGAACGTACGTCCCCCGTGCCGACGTCCTCAGGCTCGGCGCAACAAGGCTCCACATCTGTGGACCAGTCGGATCGCAGTGAGTCGTCGGCACGTACATCCGAACCCAGAGCCGACCGCACGAGCCACGGGTCGAGCAAGAAGACACGGACGATGCGGCGGGCCAAGCTGCGGCTGCTGCGGGTCGACCCCTGGTCGGTCACCAAGGCGGCGTTCCTGCTTTCCATCGCCTTCGGCATCATGTGCGTGGTGGCGGTGTTCTTGATCTTCTCGATCATGAGCGGCGCCGGCCTCTGGGACAGCATCAACGAGACGATTCAGGGCGTGCTCAACCAGAGCCCCGACGAGGCGTTCGACATCAACGACTATGTCGCCATCGACCGCGTCATGGCCATTACCATGCTGATCGCTGCGATCGACGTCGTGCTGATCACCGCCTTGGCAACGCTGGGCGCCTTCATCTACAACATGTCGGCATCGCTGCTCGGTGGTGTCGAGGTGACGCTGGTCGAAGACCTCAAGTAGGCGCCTTGGCGCTGCCCCCTTTCGGCTAGAGCCGTTTGGGGCGGGGTCAGCGGATGGGGTAACCTGCCTCGGCGACATCCCGTACTCGCGGGCCTATAGCTCAGACGGTTAGAGCGCTTCCCTGATAAGGAAGAGGTCAGAGGTTCAAGTCCTCTTAGGCCCACGGTCCACACCCACCTCAGGGGGCAGACATGCTGAAGAAGATCCTTACCATCGCGGCCGTCGGCGCCGTCGCCAAAGTCGTCCTCGACAAACTCACCGGCAAGGACGACGCCGACCTTTGGGCAGAGGCCACCGATCCGGTCGACCGAGACCGGTAGACCGCCCGGTCCCCTGTCGGACCATCGGGGACGTGGCGCAATTGGTAGCGCACCTGCTTTGCAAGCAGGGGGTTGAGGGTTCGAGTCCCTTCGTCTCCACCCAGGTCATCGCTTCTTAGGGGGTTCTGACCTCCGACTGCGTACCTCGCCGGAAGTTCGCGAGTCGACCATCCGGCCGCCTGGGGGCGCAGTCCAACCAGGCTGGCGAGAATAGGCCCGCACCCGACTGGAGCTGAGCATGGAGGGAGTGGGCCGCCTTCTCGAAGGTGTCCGGCAAAGCGTCGTCCAGCAGCCGCCTCCGTCACCACGACCAAGCCCCCGATCTGGTCGCCCACAGCGGCGACCCTACGCCGGGCTCGCCATGAGACGCTGATGGGGTGACGATGACGGCGGCGTCCCGTTCAGCTGAGCGGCAAAGCTGGCTGCGCGCTGGCATCGGACTCGCCGTCATCTGCGTGTTGAGCTATTTGTTGACGAGGCTGAGCCTCGACAGCGTCCCAGGCGTCACGCGGCGTGCTAACGGCGACTGTTGCAACACGGAGTTCGTGAACAACGGCTGGTGGCTCGCCATGGTCGGGCTAGGTGTGCCTGTCTGGTGGGTCACCCGCACCCTGCCTTGGTTAGCGATCCCGGCAGTCGTCATACCGACCTATGCAACGTTCCACGTCGCGAGCACCGTGATCGACCGATACCTGGACTCGGGCTGGGGAGACGGTCTGGAGGTGTTGTCCTACGTGGTCAGCCTCGGCCACGCCTTGGTGTTCCTGGTAGCCGCAGCGATCGGAATCTTCTCGTGGCGCCGGCGCCGTCGCGCACTC
>JACCVZ010000030.1 GCA_013697905.1 Nocardioidaceae bacterium | reverse complement strand
GATCCGCGCTGACGGCGGTCGGCAGCTCGGCGGGGTCGAGCCGGGCTCCGATCGCGGCAACGAGTGGAGCCGCCTTCACGAGCGTCTCGCTGAGCTCGCCCTGCGGCGTCGAGTCGATGACAACTCCGCCGCCGGCGCCGAGCCACACCCGGCCGGCGGCGAACTCGAACGTGCGGATGGCGACGTTCAGCTCGAGTCCAGCGCAGGGGCTGACGTAGCCGATCGCCCCGGTGTACGTCTCGCGGCCGGTCGCTTCGACCTCGTGGATCAGCTGCATGGCGCGGACTTTCGGCGCGCCGGTCACCGAACCGGGTGGGAAGGTCGCCCGTAGCAGGCTCGTGTCGTCCTCGCCCGGCGCCAGCTCGCCGACCACGTCAGAGACCAGGTGCCACACTCCGGTGTGCTGCTCGGCACGAGCGATGTCCTCGACCTTGACGGATCCCGGTAGGCAGACGCGGCCGAGGTCGTTGCGCATCAGGTCGACGATCATCACGTTCTCCGCGCGGTTCTTCGCCGAGGTAGAGAGCTCGTGGACGTCGCTGTCCAGCGGCGCGGTGCCCTTGATCGGCGCGGTCCTCACCTGCCGATCCTGTCGGCGCAGGAACAGCTCCGGCGAGAAGCTCGCAACCGCACCATGCGGGGTGCGAAGGAATGCGGCGAACTTTGGCTCGAGCTGCTCCACCCCGGCGCAGAAGGCGTCCAGCGGATCGCCGTGGAACTCCGCCTCGAAGCGTCGGCAGATGTTGGCCTGGAAGATGTCGCCGGCTGCGAGGCGACGGAGCGTCGTACTCACTGCCAACCGGTGGCCGGCACCGTCGGGGCGCGCCACAAAACCCTCGCACGTATAGGGTTCCGTCGACCCATCGGCGTCACGGAGCAGCTCCTGGATGAGGCTCAGCTGGCGGTCGATGCGGCTGCCGTTCGCTTCGTCTACGAGCCCCTCGAACCACCAGCCCTCGGTGTCGTTGACCAGGACATGGTCGTAGTAGGCGAGGCTGAAGGGGGGCAGGGGGACGGGCCGATGCGGTGCAGGAGGCAGCTGCTCGACCCGGCCACCGAGCTGGTAGCCGAACGCGCCGACCCAACCCCCACCGAAGCAGCCGGCGCTGTCTACACGCGGCAGGTCGCCGACGGCCGCGAAGGGATCCGCCTCGATGGACAGCCTTCGTGCGGGGGCGAAACCGACAATCGCACTGGAGTCATGCCAGGCTCCCATGAGCCCGAACAACCCGGGCTGGTCGCGGAGAGCTCGCAGCAGCTGCAGGGGTTCGAGGCAGGCGTCGAGGCGCCGCCGCAGCAGGGTGGCCGGCATCAAGCGAGCTTTATCAGGGCGTTCTCCACGACCTCGGGCATCGCGGGGTGGATCCAGTACTGGCCGGTGGCCATCTCCTTGGCCTGAAGGCCGAAGCTCATCGCCTGGATCAGCGGCTGGATGACCGTCGGCGCCTGCGGGCCGATGATGTGCGCACCCAGCAGCAGCCCCGAGGCCGGGTCGGCGAGCAGCTTGACGAAGCCCGTGGTGTCCTCCATCGCCCACCCGTAGGCGATGCCGTCGTACCCCTGCATCGACGAGGTGTACGGCGTCCCCTCCTGGATGAGCTCGTCCTCGCTGCGCCCCACGGCGGCGATCTGGGGGCTGGTGAAGACGGCGTGCGGGACGAAGCGGTGGTCGGACGCCATCGGCGCCTCCGGGTTCAGCAGGTTGTGCTGCACGACCCGTGCCTCGTGGTTGGCCACGTGCTTGAGCTGGTGCTCGCTGCTCACGTCGCCCAGCGCCCAGACCCCTTCCACCACGGTCTGCTGGTACCTGTCCACGACGATGCGTCCGTCGGGATGGGTCGCGATGCCCGCGGCGGCGACGGCGAGGGTGTCGGAGTTAGACGTCCGTCCCGTAGCCACCAGCACCACCTCGGCCTCCACGACCCCGCGGTCGCTGAGGTCCGCACTGTCGGCGAGGTGCACCCGGGCTCTGCCTTGGCGGGTCGTCTCCACCTCGACGGCGAGCGTGGACAGCCGCACGTCCCACCGGTCGCAGACCACCGACGTCAGGCACTCGGAGATGTCGCGGTCCTCCGCCATCAGCAGCCGTGAGCTGCGCGCCACCACCGTGACAGCGGTGCCCAGGGCGGAGAAGATGTGGGCCATCTCGACGGCGATCACCCCGCCGCCGAGGATGACCATCGAGGCGGGAAGCTCGTCGAGACGCATGACCGTGTCACTGGTGTGGAACGGGAACCTGTCGAGTCCCGGAATGGCCGGCACGACGGCCCGGCTGCCGGCGGCGATCACGATCCGGTCGGCGCTGACCTGCTGACCGCTCGCCATCTGGAGCTGGCGAGGCCCGGTGAAGCGGGTCCGCTCGCCGTACACGGTGACGTTGCTGCTCTCGCGCCGATACGCCTCCCCGCCGGCGGCGATCGGGTCGATGCGATCGAAGATGCGGTCGCGGATGTCCGGCCAACGGACCTTGTCGACGAACGCGTCGACACCGAAGCGGCTGCTGCCGCGCGTCCCCGCCGCCAGGTCGGCCGTGTGCACGAACATCTTCGTCGGAATGCAGCCGACGTTGAGGCAGGTGCCTCCGAACGTGCCGGCCTCGACGAGCGCCACGTCGAGGTCGGCGAAGCGGCCGTCGACGATCGAGTTCCCGGACCCGGTGCCGATGATCAGCAGGTCGTGATGTCGCATGAGCCCATCGTGCCACCAACCGCCGCGCACAACGTCGGGTCGAATGCCTGCACAATCGCTGTGGAC
>JACCVZ010000006.1 GCA_013697905.1 Nocardioidaceae bacterium | reverse complement strand
GCCGAAGGCACGGATGCCTTCACGAGCGGTGCGTGCCACCAAGGTGACGTCGCACTCGAAACCGACCAACCGACGCTGGAGCGCGCGACCGATGTTTCCGGCACCGATCACCAGCACCCGCCGGTCGGCCAGTGAAGACGACATCTGCTGGTCCCAGCGGTGTTCGGCCTGCAGCCGGGCGAGCTCGGCGAGCCGGCGCTGAGCGCTGATCATCAGGCCGACGGCGAGCTCCGACGTGGCCGCATCATGGATGCCCGCGCCATTGCACAGCGTCACGCCGTCGGGAAGATGAGGCAGCACGTGCTCGTAGCCGGCGGTGAGCAGCTGCACCACGGAAAGCGCGGGCATCTGAGCCATCACCTCGAGGACTCGCGTGGTGAAGCGGTAGGACGGGACGTAGAACTCGCACCCGTCAGCCGATGTAGGCCACTGCTCGGTCGCGTCGGCGTACTCGACATCAAAGCCGTCCGGCACGTCGAGGTGATCCGGGGAGAACGGCACGAGAACCCTCACCCGCGCGACCCTAACGGCCGCGCGGCGGCGGGGTCGCGCCGGGAGCCGCGGGAAGCCGTGCCCAGCCGGCCCGGCTCGGCCGCATCCAACCCCGCCGCTTCATGACTCTTCGGCCGGGGACGCTGGTTCGCTCTGCCACCATGGAACCCATGAGCCTGCAACCACGGCTGGCCCGCAGCACCACGCTCGCCTGCGCGGCCCTGCTGGCCTGCGGCCTGACTTCATGTACCGGTCCCGAACGGCAGAGCGAGGACGAACGCCCCAGCGACCCCGGCACCGTTACCGTTACCGAGACCACCACCGAGGACACGCAGACCATCGATCAGAACGACCCGGTCCGGGTGGCCGACACCATCGCAACTGACCTCGAAGCGCCGTGGGGGCTGGGCTTCCTTCCCGACGGCACTGCCCTGGTGACCCAACGGGACCGCGGGACGATCTCCCTGATCGACGGCGCGAGCGTGTGCAAGGTCGGCACGATCGACGAGACCGCACCGTCCTCAGAGGGCGGCCTTCTGGGACTGGCAGTGTCGCCCGACTTCGCAACCGACCAGCGGGTGTTCGTCTATGTCACCACGGCACACGACAACCGGGTGTTGTCGATGAGGTTCGACGGCAGCTCGATCTCCGACATCACGCCGATCCTGACCGGCATCCCGAACGGCGACATCCATGACGGGGGTCGGCTTGCGTTCGGGCCGGACGGCTTCCTCTACGTCTCCACCGGCGAGACCGGCGACGACGACCTCGCCCAAGACGACGACTCGCTCGGCGGCAAGATCTTGCGAATCACTACCGAGGGCGACCCGGCACCCGGAAACCCCGACACGAGCTCGCCGGTGTGGACCAAGGGCCACCGCAACGTGCAGGGTCTCGCCTTCGATGACGCCAACCGGCTGTGGGCCAGCGAGTTCGGGTCGCAGGTCTGGGACGAGGTGAACCGGATCGAGCCCGGAAACAACTACGGCTGGCCGCTCGCCGAGGGTGACTCCAACCTCGAAGGTTACGTCGATCCCCAGGTGCAGTGGAGCCCCGACGAGGCGTCGCCGTCGAGTGTCGCGTTCGCAGACGGGTCGCTGTGGGTGGCCAGCCTGCGCGGAGAGCGCCTGTGGCAGGTAGCGATCAAGGCCGACGGAACGCTGGGGCGACCGGTTCCGCACTTCGTCGGAGCCTACGGACGGCTGCGTACCGTCGTGGCCGCTCCGGACGGTTCCCTGTGGCTCGGCACCAGCAACCGCGACGGTCGCGGTGACCCCGCCCCGACCGACGACCGGATCTTTCGCGTCACCCTGCCCTGACCCCAACGGCCGCGCCCGCCCGCTCTCTCGATTCGTTCGACCAGCAGCGGAGACATTGCGCTCGGGCCAGTCGGACGAATCGGGAAGGGGACGTGGTCAACCGAGCTTCTCGACGATGAGCTCGCGCACGCGCGCAGCGTCGGCCTGCCCGCGCAACTCCTTCATCACCGCACCGATGAGTGCCCCGGCAGCTGCCGCCTTGCCGTCGCGGATCTTCGCCGCCACCTCAGGGTTGTGGGCGATGGCGCGGTCGACGGCCGCCGTCAGGGCGCCGTCGTCGGACACCACCTCGAGCCCCCGTGCCGACACGACGTCGGCCGGCTCGCCTTCGCCTGCGAGGACGCCCTCGAGGACCTCACGAGCGAGCTTGTCGTTGACGCGGCCGGTGTCGACCAGGGCCTGGACCCCGGCCACTTGCGCCGGCGTGATCGACAACTCCTCGAGCGTCGTGCCGGCGTCGTTCGCCCGCCGAGCCAGCTCTGACAGCCACCACTTCTTGGCTGCGGTGGGACTGGCGCCCGCGGCGACCGTCTGTTCGATCAGTAGCATCGCGCCCGCGCCGAGCACGTCACGCATCTCCAGGTCGCTGAACTCCCACACCGTTTGCAACCGCGTCCGCCGTTCGGCCAGGGGCTCGGGCAGTGTCGCCTGCAACTGCGCGACCCAGGCCCGGTCCGGCGCGATCGGCACCAGATCGGGCTCGGGGAAGTAGCGGTAGTCCTCGGCGTCCGACTTCTCGCGGCCCGCGGTGGTGATGCCGGTGTCCTCGTGCCAGTGGCGAGTTTCCTGCACTACTCGTTCGCCGGAATCGAGCAGCGCGGCCTGCCGTGACACCTCGTAGCGGACCGCCCGCTCGACGGACCGCAGCGAGTTCAGGTTCTTGGTCTCGCTGCGGGTCCCGTACGGCGCGTCGGCCGAGGCCCGCAGCGACAGGTTCACGTCGCAGCGCAGCGACCCCTGGTCCATCCGGACGTCGGAGACGCCGAGACCGCTGAGCAGAACTCGCAGATGCGCGACGTACGCACGGGCGACCACCGGCGCGAGCTTCCCGGCTCCCTCGATCGGCTTCGTCACCACCTCGATGAGCGGGATCCCGGCACGGTTGTAGTCGACCAGCGAGTGCGAGGCGCCGTGGATGCGCCCCGTCGCACCGCCAACGTGCAGCGACTTGCCGGTGTCCTCCTCCATGTGCGCCCGCTCGATCTCGACGCGGAAGACCTCCCCGTCGACGTCGATTTCGGTGTAGCCGTTGAATGCGATCGGCTCGTCGTACTGCGAGGTCTGAAAGTTCTTCGGCATGTCGGGGTAGAAGTAGTTTTTTCGCGCGAAGCGGCACCACGTCGCGATCTCACAGTTCAGAGCCAGCCCGATCCGGATCGCCGACTCCACCGCAGTCTCGTTGACCACCGGCAGCGCGCCTGGCAGGCCGAGGCACACCGGACATGTCTGGGTGTTGGGCTCTGCCCCGAACACGGCGGCACATCCGCAGAACATCTTCGAGGCCGTGTTGAGCTCGACGTGCACCTCTAGACCCAGGACGGGATCGAAGCGAGCGATCGCGTCGTCGAAGGCGACGAGCGCGGGACTGGCGGTCGCGGTCATCCGGACACCTCGAGTGCGGGAGCGCGGTCAAGGAGCGGGCCACCCCAGCGCTCCACGAGCATTGCCTCGAGGGCTGATCCCACGGTATAGAGCCTGTGGTCCTCGAGCGCAGGGGCCAGGATCTGGAAGCCGGTCGGCAGCTCGTTCTCGTCGGCGAGCCCGCTGGGCAGTGACATGCCGGGTACGCCAGCCAGGTTGGCGGGGATGGTGGCGATGTCATTGAGGTACATCGCGATCGGGTCGTCGACCTTCTCGCCGAGGCGAAAGGCCGTGGTCGGCGCTGTCGGGGAGACGAGCACGTCGACCTTTTCGAAGGCGGCGGAGAAGTCACGCTGGATGAGTGTGCGGACCTTTTGCGCCGAGCCGTAGTAGGCGTCGTAGTAACCGCTCGACAGCGCGAACGTGCCGAGGATGATCCGACGCTTGACCTCGTCGCCGAAGCCGGCCTGCCGGGTGGCCGCCATCACCTGCTCCGCACTCGGGGCCGCGACACCCGCCGGCGCGACCCGCAGACCATAACGCATGGCGTCGAACTTGGCCAGGTTGCTGCTCGCCTCGCTCGGCAGGATCAGGTAGTACGCCGCAAATGCGAGCTCGAAGTGCGGACATGACACCTCGACGACCTCGGCTCCTGCCTCGACGAGCAGCTGCACGGACTCGTCGAAGCGCCTGCGGACGCCGGCCTGGTAACCCTCCCCACCCAGCTCCTTAACGACGCCGACCCTGAGACCCGTGATGTCAGCGGCCCTGGCCGCCGCGGCCATCGACGGCCACTGCCGGTCGATGCTGGTCGAGTCCAACGGGTCGTGACCGCCGATCACGTCGTGCAGCAGCGCCGCGTCGAGAACGGTCCGAGTCACGGGGCCGGCCTGGTCGAGGCTGCTCGCGAGGGCGACCAGGCCGTAGCGGGAGACGCCGCCGTACGTCGGTTTCACTCCGACCGTCCCGGTAACAGCCCCGGGCTGCCTGATCGAGCCCCCGGTATCGGTGCCGATCGCCAGCGGTGTCTCGAATGCCGCGACCGCCGCCGATGAGCCACCGCCCGAACCACCGGGGATGCGGTCGAGGTCCCAGGGGTTGTGGCTGGGTCCGTACGCCGAGTGCTCGGTCGAGCTACCCATCGCGAACTCGTCCATGTTGGTCTTGCCGAGGATCGGCAGCCCGGCCGCCCGCAGCCGCGCGACGAGCGTGGCGTCATACGGCGGGATCCAGCCTTCCAGGATCTTCGAGCCCGCAGTGGTCGGCAACCCCTTCGTGGTGGCGATGTCCTTGACGGCGATCGGGACGCCAAGCAGCTCGGATACGTCCGTGCCTGCGGTTCGGCGCTCGTCGGCAGCCTTGGCCTGCGCCAGCGCTCCCTCGTCGTCGACGTGCAGGAAGGCGTGAACGGCGCCGTCGACCGCGTGGATCCGGTCCAGCTGCGCCTGGGTGACCTCGACAGAGCTGGTCTCGCCGGCGGTAAGGGCCGCCGCGAGGTCGGCGGCGCTCAACCGGGCGAGGTCGGTCACGCCTCCTCCCCGAGAATCCGCGGTACGGCGAACCGCTGCTGCTCGGACTCGGGCGCGCCCGCGAGGGCTTCCTGCGGGGACAGGCTCGGACGGACCTCGTCGCGACGAAACACGTTCTGCAGCGGCAGGGCGTGGGACGACGGGGGCACATCCTGCGCTGCCACCGCGCTCACCGCGGCGACAGACTCGACGATGACCGCCAGCTGGGGGGCAAGGTGGTCGAGCTCAGCGGCGGTGAGCTCGATGCGTGCCAGCTGCGCGAGGTGCGCGACGTCGTCGCGGGTGATCGCCGGTCGAGGGTCTGGCATGACCACGATCTTAGAGTGCCGGGCGTCGTCCTCGGCATCGCCGTCCAGCCAGTGCCTGGGGCGCGCTCGCCTCGGTGACCCACTGCCTCGTTAGGCTCGGCCGATCGCGGGCGACGTCCGCGGCCTGGTGGAGGAACCCTGTGCACGAGTACCAGATCTTCGAGTACTACCCGGTGACAACCGCCCAGGTGAAGGCGGTCGCGGACGACACCCGCCACCGGGTCTCACGCGTCCACGATCTGGTGTCGCAGGTCGAGTCCGCTCACCGGGTCGCCGTCGAAGCCGTCGAAGGGCAGCTCGAGGACTCCGTCGCCAACGCACCTACCGACACGGTGTCGACTGGCTCCGCGATCAATCAGACCGCCGAGTTCGCCGCCGCTTGTCTGGAGTACTTCGGCACTGCCATCGCCGTCTTCAACATCGACAGCTCCGATCCCCGCTCGGTGCTCAAGCTCAACAGCGCTTACACGATCGCCTCCTACGACGGCTTCGGCGTACCGAGCCCCCCGACCGAGCCAGGCGCCACCGCGGCAGACAGGCAGCGTGCCCACGACGACTACCTCAACGACTACGCCGCCGCCCGCAACGCGTTGCTGGGAACCTTGCGTGCCGAGTACGCGCGGCTCGACAAGGAGCTGGACGACAGCGCCAGCGAGATCGGGCAGATGCTCGAGCGCGGCCCGAACAACAGCGACGTCCGGACACTGTGGCAAGCCGGCGCGCTGCCGCCGTACGCCGTGCTGGTCTACCCGTCGGGCGGACTCGAGGATCTCCCGCTGCCGCCGTCGGTCGGACGCGAGCTCGTGGTGTACCTGTTCGCCCACCCCGACCAGTTCTCGGTTGCCGAGTACAACCAGATGCTCACGAAGCTCGATGACGCCAGCTTGGCCACCATGCTCGACGGCTACGAGCAGGCTCTGCGCGACGCAGGCACGCTCGACGGCGACACCAACGACCTGTATCGCGAATGGATCTGGTGGACCCTGCTGACCGGCATGGGTCCCTCCGACGTCGTCAGCCGCGCCCAGCAGGAGGGCGTCACGGCCGGTACGTTCGACAAGCTCGAAGGCCTCGAGATCGTCCGGGGCGAGGACGGCCGCCCGTTCTTCCTGCTCGACGGCTCCCACGACGCCCGCGACGTCGCTCGGCTGACCGAGCTGATGAACGGTCGCCAGCCGAGCCTGTCGGACGGTCGTCGCGACGGGAACGACTGGAGCTACGACGGCCCGCTCTGGTTCGACAGCGACGCCGAGCTCGTGGCCAACAACGGTGGTGCCCTCATCGCGACACCCGAGGGCACCTTGATGGCGGCACCTGGACCCAGCAGCATCGGCATCCCCAACATCACCGACCTGTTCTCGGCGAAGGGCGGCACGACGTGGGGTGAGATCTTTGTGACGCAAGGCTCCAACGACGACCCCCAGCAACGCCTGCGTGACATTGTCACGGAGGGAGAGCTGAACGACGTCGAGCTCACCCAGCTTCTCGGTCATGAACGCATCCACTCCGAGCAGTGGGCGGCGCTCGGCTACGCCCGCTTCATCTACGAGTACCTGCGCGAGGGCACCGACGGGTGTCACAACCGGTTCGAGGAGGAGGCCGGGCTTCCGGAGGGCGGCTACTCCTGTCAGTGAGCGGATGCGAACGAGCCGCCCGGAGCCGACCCTTGAGCGTCGGACTGCGACAGCTGATGAAACACGATCCAACCTAGCGTGAAGATCAACGCCAGCGTGGCGACGACCACGGCTGCTGCGATGATGAAGGCGTTGCGCCCGGTGTCAGGTCGCGGCACCCCCAGCGGGTCGACGCCGTCGGGCACGTCAGCATGCGTGCCGCGGTGGCGCGACCGGTCGGAACTCGGGTCGCTCATGCCTCACCCACCTGCGCAACAGCGCGAGCCGCCTCGGGCCCGTCACCCAGCAGGACAGCAAATCCTTCTTCGTCGAGGATCGGCACCCTGAGAGACACGGCCTTGTCGTACTTCGTGCCCGGTGACTCGCCGACGACCACGAAAGCGGTGCTCTTCGACACCGATCCGCTCGCCTTGCCGCCACGGGCGACGATGTCCTCCTTGGCCTGGTCGCGTGACCAGGAGTCGAGTGACCCGGTGACGACGATCGACATTCCTTCGAGAGTCCGAGGGATCGAGTCGTCGCGCGCGTCAACCATCGTGACGCCCGCCTCTCGCCACTTGCGCACCACCTCCTGGTGCCAGTCGACGTCGAACCACTCGACGATCGACTCAGCGATCGTGGTGCCGACACCGTCGGCTGCTGCCAGCTTCTCGACGTTGTTGTCCTTCGCCTGCTCCTCGATCTCCTCCAACGAGCCGAACGACTCCGCGAGCGCTCGCGCGGCGGTGGGACCCACGTGCCGGATCGACAGGCCGACCATCACCCGCCACAGAGGTTGCTGCTTCGCCCGCTCCAGGTTGTCGACAAGCCGTCTGCCGTTGGCTGAGAGCACCGGCCCGTCGCCCTCATTCTTCTTGGGTGCACGGGTGAAGAGCGGGACGCCCAGCAGCGTCTGTTCGTCGAGCGAGAAGAGGTCGCCCTCGTCGTGGATCGCCTTCGCGTCGAGCAGCGCAACCGCAGCCTCGTATCCGAGGACCTCGATGTCGAAGGCGCCACGCCCCGCGACGTGGAAGACGCGCTCGCGCAGCTGCGCGGGGCACGAGCGCGAGTTGGGACATCGGATGTCGGCGTCACCTTCCCTCGACGGCGCAAGCGTCGTGCCGCACTCGGGACACTTCGTCGGCATCTCGAATTCGTAGGCGTCGTCAGGTCGCAGCTCGATCACCGGGCCAACGATCTCCGGGATCACGTCACCGGCCTTGCGCAGCACGACGGTGTCGCCCACCCAGACGCCTTTGCGCCTCACCTCGGACGCATTGTGAAGAGTCGCGAACTCCACCGTGGACCCAGCGACGCGGACCGGTTCCATCCGCCCGTACGGGGTCACTCGGCCGGTGCGGCCGACGTTGACCGTGATCTCGAGGAGCTTGGTGGTGACCTCCTCCGGTGGGTACTTGAACGCGATCGCCCATCGCGGCGCCCGGGACGTCGAGCCGAGCCGACGCTGCAGTGAGACCTGGTCGACCTTCACGACCACGCCGTCGATCTCGTGCTCGACGTCGTGGCGGTGCTCGCCGTAGTGGTCGATGAACTCCTGCACGGCAGGGAGCCCCTGGACGACCGTGGCCTGGTCGCTCGTCGGCAGTCCCCAGGCCTTGAGCGCGGCGTACGCCTCCGACTGGCGCATCGGCTCGAAGCCCGTCCGCTTGCCCAGGCCATGGCAGACCATCCGCAGCGGGCGCGTCCTGGTGACCTTCGGGTCCTTCTGCCGCAGCGACCCAGCAGCGGAGTTGCGTGGGTTGGAGTACGGCGGCTTGCCGGCCTCGACGAGCGACGCGTTGAGCTTCTCGAACGCCTCGACCGGGAAGAAGACCTCGCCGCGCACCTCCACCAGCGCCGGCACGGGGTAGTCGTCGCTCACTGACAGCCGTGCCGGGATGCCTGAGATGGTGCGGACGTTCGGTGTGACGTCTTCTCCCACTCGACCGTCGCCACGGGTGGCACCTCGCACCAGCCGACCCTTCTCGTAGGTCAGGTTGATCGCCACACCGTCGACCTTCAGCTCCACCAGGAAGTCCGCGTCGGCGGCTCCGTCGCGCTCGAGCCGGCCCGCCCAGGACGCCAGGTCCGCTGCGGAGAAGGCGTTGTCGAGGCTCATCATCCGCTCGGCGTGCTCGACCGGTGTGAAAAGCGTCGACACGTCACCGCCGACCTTCTGCGTCGGCGAGTCTGGGGTGCGCAGCTCGGGAAAGTCGTCCTCGAGCGCGTTGAGCTCGCGCATCAGCGCGTCGTACTCGCCGTCGCTGACCGTGGGCGCGTCGAGGTTGTGGTAGCGCAGCCGGTGGCCCTCGACGACCTCGGCCAGCTCTGCGTGGCGCTCCTTCGCCTCGCTGGGAGCAGCGGGCACCTCGGGGGTGTGTGGGGATGTCTCGGCGCGGCTCATCCTCTACCGTGCCCAGTCCCGTGCGGACGGCTTGCCCTTCATGCGCCTATCTTGCCCTGCTCCTCCGACAGGTTCTGGGCGACCATGGCGGCCAGCTCGAGTGCTCGTCGGGCCCATCGTGGCGATGCCCCCGCCAACCCACACGCCGGCGTCACAGTAGTCGGGGGCAGCGTCTCGACGTTGCTGTAGCCGAGATCGCCCCACCACGCCAGCAACCGCCTCGTCAGGTCTGCCCCCGTCGGCCAATCATCGGGTTCGACAGTCGGGACGACGCCCGGCCAGACCTGTCGCCCGGACTCGACCCACTCCGCCACTTCGTCGAAGTCGGCAGGTGTCATCGTTGCGAGGTCGAACGACACCCCCTGCAACTGAGTCTCTCGAAGCACAGCCCACGGCAGGCCCCCCGCACAGCAGTGGATCACCGGTACGGCGTCGGCGGCCAGCGCAGCGCCGACGACCCACTCCAGCGCGGCAGCGGCGTCGGCAGGCGTCACCGACCGGTGCCGATGGAAGCCGCTGGCGGTTGGGATCGAGCCGGCGAGCACAGCGGGGAGCCCTGGTTCGTCGATCTGCACGAAGATCTCGTCGCTGCCAGTCCGCCGGCGCACGTCACGGACGTGGGCTTTCACTCCTTGGGCGAGTGCCTGTGCCAGATCGCGACGGGCACCGTAGTCGGCCAGCACCTTGTCGCCGCGGGGCCGCTCGACCGTGGCGGCCAGCGTCCATGGTCCGGCCACCTGCACCTTGAACGCTCCGTGGCCACCTGCGCTGAGCTCCTCCACCGCGTCGAGGTCCTGCGCAAGCAGGGACACCGCCCGGCGGTGGTCGAGTCCAGGGGCATCCGTGAGCCGCCACCCGGCCGGCTGCAGGTCGACCCCGAGCTCGGTGACGAGGGCAAGGGTGCGGCCGGTCATCATCGCCGTCGCTCCGCGGGCGGGCAGCTCCGGCACGTGCGGGAGCGCCCCCACCTCCCCGAGCACGATCTGCACGCTCTGGGCGAAGTCCTCACCCGGCATCGACCCGACGCCGGTCGCACGGTTCGTCATGTCGCGACCTTAGTGCGCGCCGTCGCCGTGGCCGGCGCACGTCTTCCAACAGCCGGCCCTGCCCTAGCCGTTGGCTGACCTCACTCATCTTCCGACACATGTCGGTACACGAACGCTCGGGCCCGGGAAAGCGCCGTACGTCTTCCGGCGCACGGCGGCAGAGGCCAGGTCAGACGGCGGTCAGGCGACGCGTGGCTGCGATCGTGGCGCTGCCGACGACGCGCGTGCCGGAGTAGATCACCGCTGCTTGGCCGGGCGCGATCCCGCTGGCGGCGTCGACCAGTGCGATCTCGACCTCGCTGCCCACCACCTGCGCCACCGCGCGGTGCTCATCACCATGGGCGCGTAGCTGCACCGTGCACGCAATCTCACCGATAGGCACTGACCCGCACCACCTCGGCTTGGTCGCCGTGAGGTGGTCGACCGCGAGGTCGGCGCGGGCGCCGACCGTCACTCGACCGGAGACGGGCTCGATGTCCAGCACGTAACGCGGTTTGCCGTCCGGCGCAGGCTTGTCGATGCGCAACCCACGTCGCTGCCCGATCGTGAAGCCAAAGGTCCCCTCGTGGCTGCCGAGCACCTCGCCAGACGTGTCGACGATCTCGCCGGAACCGGCGCCTAGCCGGTCGCGAAGCCAGCCGGCGGTGTCACCGTCGGAGATGAAGCAGATGTCATGGCTGTCGGGCTTGTGAGCCACCGCCAGGCCACGCCGATCGGCCTCGGCACGCACCATGTCCTTGGTCGAACCGCCTAGGGGGAAGAGCGAATGCGCCAGCTGCTCCTGAGTCAGCACCCCGAGCACGTATGACTGGTCCTTGCCGTGGTCGACGGCGCGGTGCATCTCGATCAACCCGCCGGGGCCGGTCTCCAGCTGCGCGTAGTGCCCGGTCGCGACCGCATCGAAGCCCAGCGCACGAGCTCGATCCAGCACGGCCGCGAACTTGATCTTCTCATTACAGCGCAGACACGGGTTCGGAGTGCGTCCCTCGGCGTACTCCGCAACGAAGTCCTCCACGACGTCCTCGTGAAACCGGTCGCTCAGATCCCAGACGTAGAAGGGGATGCCGATCACGTCGGCCGCACGGCGGGCGTCGTTGGAGTCCTCGATAGTGCAACAACCGCGTGCGCCGCTGCGATACGACTTTGGGTTGCGTGACAGCGCCAGATGAATACCCGTGACGTCATGTCCGGCCTCGTGCGCCCGGGCTGCGGCGACGGCCGAGTCGACTCCTCCCGACATGGCAGCCAGCACCTTCACGAGCGCGCCCCCGCAGCGCTCGTGACGGCGGCGGCGCGCGCGCGTTGCACGGCTGGACCGATCGCCTCCACGACCCGCCTCACGTCGTCACGGGTCGACGTGTGACCGAGGGAGAAACGCAGTGATCCACGCGCAAGAGACTCGCCCTTGCCCATCGCGAGCAGCACGTGGGACGCCTGGGGTACGCCGGCTGAGCAAGCCGACCCGGTCGAGCACTCGATGCCCTGGGCATCGAGCAGCATGAGCAACGAGTCGCCTTCGCAGCCGGGAAACGACAGGTGAGCGTTGCCGGGCAACCGCTCGGCTGTGGGAGCGCCGTTGACGATCGCGTCCGGTACGACGTCGAGAATGCCGGCGACCAGCTCGTCGCGAAGCGCGGTGAGTGTCGGCGCGCGCTCCGGCTGACCCTTCACAGCAAGCTCGGCGGCGCAGGCGAAGCCGACGATCGCCGGGGCGTCGATGGTGCCCGAGCGCACATCGCGCTCCTGCCCGCCACCGTGCAGGAGTGCCTCGAGCTCGGCTTCGCGTCGCAGCATCAGCGCACCCACCCCGAACGGGCCGCCGATCTTGTGACCGGTGACGGTCATCGCATCGACCCCGGAGGCGGCGAAATCGAGCGGCACCTGACCCATCGCCTGCACAGCATCGGTGTGAACGGGGATCCCGTGCTCGGCAGCGACCGCGGCCACCTCAGCCATCGGCTGCAACGTACCGACTTCGTTGTTGGCCCACATCACGGTGATCAGCGCGACGCTGCCCGGGTCGCGCTCGATCGCTGTGCCTAACGCCTCGAGGTCGAGCCGGCCCTCAGCGTCGACCGGCAGCAGCTCCACCTCTGCTTCATGCTCGACGCCCAGCCAGTGCAAAGGGTCAAGGACCGCGTGGTGCTCGATCGCCGTCGACAAGATCCGCGTACGCCTCGGGTCGCCCTTGTGCCGCGACCAGTAGAACCCCTTGACGGCGAGGTTGTCGGACTCCGTGCCGCCCGACGTGAAGACGACCTCCGACGGTCGGGCATTCAGGCACGCGGCGATCGTCTCCCGAGACTCCTCGACCACCCGCCGCGCGGATCGTCCCGACCCGTGCAGCGAGGAAGCGTTGCCCAGCCGAGCGAGCTGCTGCGCCATCGCCACGATCACCTCGGGATAGATGGGCGTGGTGGCGGCATGGTCGAGGTATGCCGCCGCGGTGCTGCTCGGCTGATTCATGGCCACTCAAGGATACGGCCCACCGCCGGCGCGCACGGCCACGCGGGCTCACGGGACGGTCAGAGCCGCTGCTGCCAGGGGTGCGCGGGCTCCTTGCGCCGCAGATAGTCCGCGAGGAACGCCCGTGCCCGGTCGTCCAGCAGCGGCAACGTCACGTCGAAGTCCCGCTCGTCCTTCGGTCGCGCCAGCTTCGCCTTGAAGGAGAGGACGATCTCCGGGTTGTAGTACCGGATTCCTTCGCGCTCCCAGGTGACCTCCGACAGCGGCGCGTCGAAGTCGGGGTCCCGCCTCGACACCCACCGGCCATTCCGGTCGCGGTTGAGCACGCAGTCGGCGAGCCAGGGCCCCAGCGCGTGCTGCCGGAGCCACACCTGGTCCGCCCGCTCGGGCATCGTCTTGCGATCGTCGTACAACGGGCACAGCCCGTCCGGCCCTGCGGCCCAGACATGAAACGACCCGTCGAGCACATCCACGAGCGAGAGCACATCCTTGCGCCACATCGAGACGTCGATGTCCTCGTGCGGCCGCGGCTCACCGGTGAACGCCTCGATCGCCCATCCACCAGCGATCCACCACGTCAGCCCCGTGGGGTCGAACACCTCCTTCGCCTGCTGCGGCGTCCACGCGTCCCACGGCCCGTACCGGCGCTGGAAGGCCAGCTCGTCGGGACTCAGGTCGTCCTCGTACGCCCCTGTCTGGTCCACCACCGCAGACTAGTGTTCGGCGTCGCGGCTGCCCGTGCCCCCCGCTTCGACCGAAACGTCTCGACGCCCAACCGGACAGCGGCTAGCGTGGCGCCATCATGTGGATCTGACCTCAGCCTTGCTCGCGCCCGTGGCTGCGCCCGGCGAGCACCCTCCACGGACCGCCTCGGTCCGGTCAGGAGCCGCTGATGTCGCAACCTCTGCATGCCGTCGACCTCTTCGGTGCCTACGGTGACGAAACTGTGCTGTCCGGTGTCGACCTGCTCGCCAACCCGGGCGAGCCGGTCGGCGTCGTCGGCGAGAATGGCGTGGGCAAGTCGACGCTGCTGCGTCTGGTCGCCGGAGTCGAGGAGGCCAGCTCCGGCTTCGTACAACGCCCGGGCGATCTCGGCTACCTCGCTCAGGAGCTGGCGGCGCCGCCCGGCGCTAGTGTCGCCGCGGTGCTGGCCGACGCGCTCGCTCCGCTGCATACCGCCGTATGCCGGCTCGAGCAGCTCGCCCACCAGCTGGACGACCCGGGTGCAGCGGACGCCTACGCCGACACGCTGCTCTGGGCGCAGTCGCACGACGCCTGGGATGCCGACCGCCGGGCCTTGCTCGCCTCGCAGCGGCTGGGCATATCGCACATCGATCCCAGTCGTCCGGTCAGCCAGTTGTCCGGTGGGGAGCGAACGCGGCTGGCGATGGCTGCTGTCATCGCCCGTCGGCCCGAGTGCGTCGTGCTCGACGAGCCCACCAACCACCTGGACGACGACGCCGTCGCGTTCCTCGAGGACTTCCTCCGAGAGCTTCCGGGCGTGGTCCTCGTGGCCAGCCACGACCGGGTCTTCCTCGACCGGGTGTGTGCCGTGATCGTGGATCTCGACGCGGCTCACTTCGGGGTGGACGGTCAGGGCGGCAATCGCTACAGCGGGGGGTTCACGGCCTACCTCGCGCACAAGGCGGCGGCCCGGCGGCGATGGGAGCGTGCCTTTGCGGAGCAGCAGGAGGAGCTCAACGAACTGCGCGTCGCGGCCAAGACGACCGCGCGCCAGGTTGCCCACAACCGGCCTCCCCGGGACGGCGACAAGTACCTCTACCACTTCAAGGGCGGCAACGTGCAGGCGACGATCCGTCGCCGCGTCCGCGACGCAGAGCACCGGATCGAGGTCATCGAGCGCGACTCGATTCCGAAGCCACCGGAGCCGCTGTCCTTCAGTCAGCCACTGACGGCCAAGGACCGCCTTGGTCGGGGATGTGTCGTCGTCTCCCTTCGTGACGTCTCTGTGCCGGGCCGCCTGTGCCTCGACCGGCTGGACGTCTCCGCCGGTCAGCACCTCCTCGTCACCGGCGCGAACGGTTCCGGCAAGTCCACCCTCCTTCAGCTGGTGTCAGGCAGGCTTGAGCCGGCGTCCGGACTCGTGCGGACCTCAGCGCGGCGGATCGGAATGCTCCCTCAGGAGGTCGGCTTCGTCAGACCGCGGCGCACACCGCAGGAGGTGTACGACGCCGCACTGCCTGACGGTCCGGTGCCGCTTAGTGACCTCGGTCTGCTGCATCCGCGCGAGCTGTCGCGACCGGTCGGCGTGCTGAGCACCGGCCAGCAACGCCGGCTCGCGCTCGCGATCCTTATCGCAGGCCGTGCCGATCTGCTGCTGCTCGACGAGCCCACCAACCACATCTCGCTCGCGCTGGCGAGCGAGCTAGAGAACGCGCTCGACCGGTCGCCGGGCGCCCTCATGGTCGCCAGCCATGACCGGTGGCTGCGGCGACGCTGGGACGGCCCGACGTACCACCTGCAGCGGACGCGACCGGCGTGAGACGAGACCGGCGTACGTCGTCATCCGCCACACGTCGGCACACGAAACACCCGAACCGCACCCACGCGGACGTCTTCCGCCACACGTCGACACACGTCGCTCCCTTCGGGGCAGCCTGGTCCGCCAGCAGCACTGGCAGACTCGGTCCATGAACAGTGCGGACGTGATGCGGTGGGTCACCGGTTACGAGCGCGCCTGGCGCGACGGCGATATGGACGCGGTAGAGCGACTCTTCACCGTGGAAGCGAGGTACCGTCCTTCGCCCTACGACCAGTCCGAGGTCGGCCATGACGCCATCAAGGCGTTGTGGCTCGACGACGTGGGCGAGGTCTTCTCGATGGAGGCCGAACCGGTGGCGACGGAAGGTCGCCACGCTGTGGTCCGCGTGAAGGTCAGGTATGGCGATCCGGTCCGCCAGGAGTACCTCGACCTGTGGGTGATCCGCTTCGCGGACGATGGTCGCGCGGAGGACTTCGAGGAGTGGGCGTACTGGCCGGGCAAGCCGCACTCAGCCTCGACCGACTGACGCCTCAACCTTTGCGGGCGCGCACCTGTGCGGCGGCCCTCGGTAGTACCGCGTGCAGGTCGCCCACGACGCCAAAATCGACTAGCTCGAAGATGGGAGCCTCGTCGTCCTTGTTGACCGCGACGATCGTTTTCGACGTCTGCATACCAGCGCGGTGCTGGATGGCGCCGGAGATGCCGGTGGCGATGTACAGCTGCGGCGACACCGTTTTGCCGGTCTGGCCGATCTGGAACGCGTGCGGGTACCAGCCGGAGTCGACCGCCGCGCGCGAAGCGCCGACCGCGGCGCCGAGCGAGTCGGCGAAGTCCTCGACCGGCTCGAACTTTCCGCCGGTGCCACGCCCACCGGAGACGACGATCGCCGCCTCTGTCAGCTCGGGGCGACCGGTGGCTTCGCGGGGGCTCCGGTCGACGATCTTGGCGGTCTTGGCGGATTCGCTGATCACCGGGTTGAAGTGGTCCTCCGTAGCCGCAGCGTCAACGGCCTCTGGCGTCACCGAGTTCGGCTTGACCGTGATGATCGGGGTGCCGTGGGTGACCGTCGCCGTCACGGTGTAGCTCCCGGCAAAGACCGACTGGGTCGTGATCGGACCGTTGTCGCCGGCTTCGATGTCGACGGCGTCGGTGATGAGGCCCGAGCTGGCCTTGATCGCGACCCGCCCGGCGATCTCCTTGCCCTCGGCGTGGGAAGGGATGAGCACGGCGGCGGGCTGCGCTTGCTCGACGAGCTGGGCCAACGCCTCGGCCTTGGGTACGACGAGGTAGTCCGACAGCTCGGGGTCGTCGAGGACGTAGATCTTCTCGGCGCCGTACTGCCTGAGTGCGTCGCGCGCGGAATCGATCCCGGCACCGACGAAGACGGCAGCGGGCTCGCCTAGCCGTCGGGCAAAGGTCAGCAGTTCCGCGGTGGTCTTGCGGATCACGCCGTCGGTGTGGTCGACGAGGACGAGAATCTCGCTCATGGTCGTGGTGTCTCTTTCTCTGGACGCAACCTCAGACGAACTTCTGCCCGGCGAGGAACTCAACGAGCTTTGCGGCGCCGGTGCCGTCCTCGTCAGTGACGATCGTGCCGGCGCTGCGAGCTGGCCGCTGTTGTGACTGCTGCACCTTGGTCCAGGCGGCGTCGGCCCCTACATCACCGGCGGCCACGCCGAGATCGCTCAAGGACAGCACGTCGACCGGCTTCTTCTTCGCCGCCATGATCCCCTTGAACGACGGGTATCGCGGCTCGTTCGCCTGGTCAGTCACGCTGAGGAGCAGCGGAAGGGTGCCTTCGATGGTCTCGGTGGCGGCATCGCCGTCTCGGCGCACGCGCACAGTGGTGCCGTCCACGGTCACCTGCGACCCGAACGTCACCTGCGGGAGACCGAGTCGCTCCGCAACCATCGCCGGAACAACGCTCATCGAACCGTCGGTCGACGCCATCCCGCACACCACGAGGTCTGCCTGCTGGCGCTCGATTGCCTTGGCGAGTACAAGGGAGGTTCCGACGGCGTCCGAGCCGTGGATCGCGTCGTCGAGCACATGGACACCAGCGTCGGCGCCCATCTGGAGCGACTTGAGGATGGCTGAACGGGCAACGTCGGGACCAACCGTGAGCACCACGATCTCGCAGTCATCGCCGGCATCTCGGATCTTGAGCGCCTCCTCGACGGCGTACTCGTCGAGCTCTGACAGCACGCCGTCGACGCCTGTCCGATCGACGGTGTTGTCGGAGTTGAATGTGCGGTCAGCCGTGGCGTCCGGCACGTACTTCACGCAGACAACGATCTTCATGGCCGGGTGGCCCTCCTCGGAACGCTCGAGTGCGGTGGCGATGGAACCGTCGTGAGGTGACTGACAAGTAGCCTCATGCGGGAGCAGGGTGTACGAGGGAATCCCCACTGGCCTGTCCCGGGGCGCTGCAAGGTCGACTCACATCTGCGGCCATCATCGCGTACGACGAACGGCGCCGCGCCAGCACCCCGGACCGCGAGGTGTGATTCACCTGCGACAGGGTACAAAGTCAGTTGTCGTAGCCGGCGACGTGCTGTTCCACGCCACCTCGGGCGCGAGCGGCCAGTCGGGCGAACGAGAGGAAGATGACGTCATGTCAGACCCGCGGACACCTCCACCATCAGAACGGCCGTCGAATGCTCCGGCCGGCGAGCACCGCGCCGACAGCGGCAGCGGCAGCGGCAGCGGCCAAGAGTATTCCACCAGCCAGCCCACGCCGACGGGAGCGTCCAGCGCTACAGACCGCGACGGAGACGGAGTCCGCGACGACCAGGAGCGCACCACCGCCCTGCCGGCGACCGACAGCGACCGTGATGGCATTCCTGATCGGGACGAGCGTCGTACGTCGGACCCGGGCACCGTCGCAGCGGCTCCGGTCGCCGTCTCTGACCACCGCCACGCGCAGGAGATCCGCCGTGAGGAGTTCGGTGGGTTCAACGTCGGCGCCGACTTCTTCGGTTGGCTCGTGGCGGTGGCGCTCACGGTGCTGTTCACCAGCATCGTCGGTGCGGTGGCCGCAGCCGTCGGCCAGTCCCTCAACGTGGACCGGACCGATGCGCAGCGCGATGCCAACTCGTTCGGGCTCGCCACCGCCATCGCCCTGCTGGTGATCTTGATGCTGGCGTACTACGCAGGCGGGTATGTCGCCGGCCGGATGTCACGCTTCGACGGGGGCCGTCAGGGTGTCGGCGTCTGGCTGATCGGACTGCTCATCACCCTGATCGCCGTCGGGCTCGGCGTCCTCTTCGGAAACCAGTACAACATCTTGGACCGTGTCGACCTACCGTCGATTCCGATCCCCGACAACACCCTCACCTCCGGCGGACTGATCACCTTGGCTGCCGTGCTCGTCGGCACCTTGCTCGCCGCGTTTGCGGGCGGAAAGGTCGGCCAGCGCTACCACACCAAGATCGATCGGGTCGGCCTGCGCAGCGACCAGTACTGAACCGCGACAGACTGCGAGAAAACGGCCGGTCTTATCGGGACCGGCCGTCCTCCGGTGTGGCTCCCGGCACCTGCGTCAGCGTCCCTTGAAGTCGGCCTTGCCGGGTCCGTTCTCGATGAACGATGTCATGCCGATCGAACGGTCCTCGGTGGCGAACAGCGCCGTGAACTGCTGCCGCTCGAGCTCGAGGCCGGTCTCCAGGTCCACCTCCAGACCTCGGTCGACAGCCTCCTTGGCCGCGCGCAGTGCATACGCCGGTCCGTTGGCGAATCTCGACGCCCAGGCCACAGCGTCGGCGTACACCTGATCGGCGGGAACGACCTTGTCGACGAGGCCGATCGCCAGCGCCTCGTCGGCCCCGACGAAACGGCCGGTGAAGATCATCTCCTTCGCCCGGGACGGACCGACCAGCCGGGCCAGCCGCTGGGTACCGCCTGCTCCAGGGATGATGCCCAAAGCGACCTCCGGCTGGCCCAGCTTCGCGTCATCGGCAGCGATCCGGATGTCCGCGCAGAGCGCAAGCTCGCAACCCCCACCGAGGGCGTATCCGGTCACCGCGGCGACGACGGGCTTCGGTATCCGGGCTACCGAGGTCAGAGAAGACTGCAGGGCTCCCGACCGCCGCACCATGTCGGTGTAGGACATGTCGGCCATCTCCTTGATGTCCGCACCAGCTGCGAACACCTTCTCCCCGCCGTAGACGATGACGGCGCGGATGTCGTCGCGCCCGGCAGCCTCGGTAGCCGCCGCCCGGATCTCCTCCTGCACCTGGACGTTCAGCGCGTTCATCTTCGGCCGGTCGAGCCGGATCGTACCGACGCCGTCTGCCACCTCTAACCGAACGAACTCGCCAACCATGCATAGCTCCTCGCGTCTCTCGTCGTCACGGCCAGGTCCGAGACACGACATGACACTAGCCGTTCCGTCACACTGTCTCGGTGACCGACCATCCACCCGCAGCGCTCCCCGTCCGGCCCGGCCGGCATCGACCCCTTGGCGCGTCGTACGACGGCCAGGGAACCAACTTCGCGGTGTGGGCTCCGGACGCCGAGGTGGTCTACGTCTGCCTCTTCGACGACCACGGTGACGAGAGGCGGATCACCCTTGCGGAGCACAGCCTCGGCGTCTGGCACGGCTACGTCCCCGACGTCGCACCCGGCCAACATTACGGTTTCCGCACTGACGGCAGGTGGGACCCGGCGGCCGGGCACCTGTTCAACGTCGACAAGCTGTTGCTTGACCCATACGCCAGGGCGATCGACAAGACCCTCACGCCCGATCCGGTGCTCAGTGCGATCGCCGGTGACGGCGGCCGCAACAGCGGCGACTCTGCGCCGTACGCACCGCGCAGCGTGGTGGTCGGACCGGACGTGTTCGACTGGGGCGACGACCACCGCCTCGACATCGCATGGTCCGACACGGTGGTCTACGAGGCTCACGTGCACGGCCTCACCCGCCTGCACCCCGACGTCCCCGGACCCGAGCGTGGCAGCTTCGCGGGCATGGCGCATCCGTCCGTCGTCGCCTACCTCAAGGACCTCGGTGTCACCGCGATCGAGCTGCTGCCGACGCAGCACTTCCTGTCCGAGCCGTACCTCAGCGCGCACGGACTGATCAACTACTGGGGCTACAACTCGATCGGTTTCTTCGCGCCACATGCCGGCTACTCTTCGACCGGCACGCGCGGGCAGCAGATCGACGAGTTCAAGAAGATGGTGAAGAACGTGCACGCGGCGGGCATCGAGGTGATCCTCGATGTCGTCTACAACCACACCGCGGAGAGCGGGCTCACCGGTCCCGCGGTGGCGTTTCGCGGATACGACGACGGCTCCTACTATCGCCGTGATGGCCGCGGCAGGTACGCCGACGTGACCGGCTGCGGCAACACGGTCCAGGTGTCGGAGCCACAGGTGCTCCAGCTGGTGATGGACTCGTTGCGCTACTGGGTCAGCGACATGCACGTCGACGGATTCCGGTTCGACCTGGCGCCGGCGCTCGCCCGTAACGGTCCCCACATCGATCTGCGCGCGCCGTTCCTCACGGCGATCAACCAGGACCCCGTGCTGCGTGAGGTGAAGCTCATCGCCGAACCCTGGGATGCCACCCAGGAGGGATACCTCGTCGGCAGGTTCCCGCGCCCCTGGTGCGAGTGGAACGATAAGTTCCGCGACGCCGTCCGGGACTTCTGGCGCGGGCGGGGTGGCGGGGTCCGCGATCTGGCGTTGCGTTTCTCGGGGTCGAGCGACCTGTACGCCGACGACGGCAGGCAACCGTCTGCCTCGGTCAACTTCGTCGCCGCTCACGACGGGTTCACCCTGCGCGACCTGGTCACCTACGACGCGAAGCGCAACGACGCCAACCGAGAAGGCGGCCGGGACGGGACCAACGACAACCGGTCGTGCAACTGCGGGGTGGAAGGCGAGACCGATAACAAGGAGATCCTCCGGCTGCGCCACCGCCAGGCTGCCAACATGTTGGCCACCTTGGTGCTCTCGACCGGCGTTGCGATGATCACCGCAGGCGATGAGCGCGGACGCACGCAGGGAGGGAACAACAACGCCTTCTGCCAAGACAACGAGACGTCGTGGCTGTCGTGGGAGGAGAACAGCTCCTGGGCGCACCTGCACGGGCTGGTTCGGCAGCTCCTTCGGCTGCGCTCGGAGCATCCAGTTCTCCGGCCGGCGCAGTTCTTCAACGGAACACCGCACGCCGTGCACGGGCGCAAAGACATCACCTGGCTGCTCCCGTCCGGCGAAGAAGTGAGCGAGAGCGACTGGAACGACCCTGACGCGGCGACGCTCGGGGTCTTCCTGGCCGGCGACGCGCTGCGCCCCAACGGCGGCGACGGCGAGCCCCAACGCGACACCTCATACCTGATCTGGATGCACGCAGGTGCCGAGGCCGTCGACGTGACGCTTCCGGCCGACTGGGCCGACCACTACCGCACCCTGGTGCGGACAGACTGCGAAATCGATGATGACGACCCGTTGAAGCCGGGCAGCGTCGTGACCTTGCTGGACCACACGTTTGCTCTCTTCGAAGCAGTGAGTAGCCCACCTCCGTGCTGACCATCTGCGTGTCTGATCAGTCCGAAGGCCGCCGGCCCCTAGTCCTGGTTGAGAAAGTGTTGAGAGCGAGAGAGTTCCAGCGTGCCTAGCGCGCCCGTACGCGTGGTTCTGTTGTCTGGGTTGGTGGGCACGGTCGCCAGCGCGTCGCTACCGCTGCTGACCCTTGTTGGCAACGGACACGCGAGCGAGTTCCGAGTAAGGCGGCTCATGCTCGGTACGGCGATGGCTGAACTCAGCGAATGAAGTCCGGATGCGTCTGCTGCACCTGAAGCGACCGAGCAATGTCGAGCAGCAACGTCTCGTAGACCTCCCAGTCCTCCAAGCACGGCGTCGACATGGTGAGCATCGCCGCCTGCTCGTGCCCCGGGACCGGCACAAGAACGGACATCTCTCGAAGCGTCGCACCCACCTCACCACTGGCCGCGTCACCGGGCACCGACGGTCGCTCAGCCATGCCCGTGACCGCGGGATGCACCCCCAGCTCACGGATGTCGACGGTGGCATAGCGACCGTCCCGGCGCATCGCCTCTGCCGCGCCCATCACCGCAAGCCCACGGTCGGCGGTCGCCGTTGGGTGCAGGGCCACGGTGAGCGTCGCCGTCGACGGATGGCCGTCCAGCTCGACGGCACAAAAGGCGGTGCCGACCACGGTGCCATCCGACAGGCGCACGGCGAGAGCCTCCAGGTAAAGCGACAACGCCTCTCGCTGAGCCGGGTCTGAAAGGCCCATGACCTCGAGGAGCTGCAGCTGCGACGCGGTCCGAGTTTCGGTCTCGGTCTGGAGTGGCACCTGATGGAAGTCCGGTGGGACGTCCAAGACGATGACGGGAGCCGCACGTGTTCGATGACCTATCTGCAAAGCAACCCTCACTCACCGCTCCCCAGAAGTCCCCCACCCGATGCTGCAGCGGGTGGCGCGGCGGAGTCGGTGCCCGCCACCTCAACATGGACCGGCCGGCGATCGGACAGCCTCCGCGCAAGCCCACCCGACTGGCGATGGGAGAACGTTGCCTCTGGGAGGGCTGCGGGTGCAACGTCCAGCCACTGGCGGCGCAGCGCTTTGATGAGCCGGTGCGATCCAGGGCTTCGGGCGATGATGTCGCTCACGCCGACGGCCTCGCCTGGGTTACGGCCCAGCGCCGCGATGCCGACCAGTTCGGAGATCACGGTCGTCAGTCCGGCGACCTCCCCCAGAGCGATCGCCGTACGCAACAGCTCCGGTGCCTCCGCGGCGATCCAGTCGTCGATCGCGGCCGTCAAGGCGACGAGGGCACGGTGTAACTCACCGGCAAGATCGTCGTCGGCGCGGATGATCTGTTCGACCGCGCCCGACAGCTCATCGAACGCCAAGGCGAGATCGGCAGCCGCCCGGTCGTGATCGACGCCAAGCTCTCGTGCCGCCGCGATCAGGCGGGTGCGGCGATCTTCGGTGCCAGCGTCTCCGGCCACGTCGGCGACAGCGGCGACGATGTTGGCGATCTGAGCCTGCCGCTGCTCGGCGCCCTCGCGCCAGTTGTCCACGGCCTGCAGACAATCGACCAGCGACTCCTCCAGCGCAGACAGCTGCAACGAATAGCGACGAAGGAGGGTGGCGATCGGGGCACCGGCAGGTCCATCCCAGACGGACCCGGTACGGCCCATCCGCGACAGCTCGGTCCGGGACTGTACCAAGGCCTGGACGATCTTGCGCAGCGCGTCCGACAAGACGACGAGCCGCTGTGGGTCGCTGGGGGTGGGGTCGAAACCCAGCACCAGATCCGGTCTCACAACGCCTCTTCCCCCGCGGATAAGGCAATGGGCTGGTCCCCCGAGCCGGCACTTGCCTGCGCGGTGCCGGAGAGGTCGCCGTGACGCGACACCGCGGTCACGCACTCGGAGGCGACCTGCTGCAACCCGGACAGCGCCGTGCGCAGGTCTGTCATACCGGCGGCGACCGCACGATCACAAGCTGGTGTGCCGACCGGGCCGACGTCGAGGTCGCCGATGACCGACAACACCCCGGAGAGCTCCAAGGAGACACGATGAAAGGCATCGTTGATGCGTTGGATCTCGGCGCCTACCAGAGGCATTGGCTGCACGGATGCTCCGATCGTTCGGCCAGGTTCTCCATCATCTCCTGTGAACGGGTCACCGGCGAGGCGAGGAGGTGCTCAGCTCTTGGCTAGCCGCCCCTCGACGTTCGTGCCTCAGGCTGGCACTTCCTCGTTCACGTCGGGCGGCCAGGCGATGAGACCCACTTCGGCGGGGGTGACCAGCAGGGTGTGCGTGGGCAAGATCCGCACCGTGTAGCCGAACGGCCCGGTGTGGTCGAGCGCCACTTCGACGTCAAAGCGGTGGCGGCCCGCCTCGTACGCCTCGGCATGCGTCAGGCTCGCCGTGTGGGGGTCGCGGAGCTGGTCGTCGCCGGCGACCCGTCCGTGCACGACCTGGACGTCGACGTCAGCGGGGGCGATCTGCCCCAGCGAAGCGTAGACCCTGACCGTCAGGGTCTGACCGAGTGCCGGGGCGTCGGACATTCCGAACGACTCCACATGGTCGATTCGGACATGCGGCCACGCCGCCCGCATCTGCTTCTTCCACCCCGCGAGCTGACGGGCCGCCTCAGCGTCGTCCTCGATCCGTCGGGCGCTGTCGGCCGCGGGTGTGTAGAGCTCGTGAACGTAGTCGCGGACCATCCGAGACGCCAGCACTTTGGGACCGAGCGACTTGAGCGTATGGCGGACCATCTCGATCCAGCGCAGCGGAAGACGTTCCTCGTCGACGTCATAGAACCGCGGAGCGACCTCGTTCTCGATCAGGTCGTAGAGCGCTGTTGCCTCGAGGTCGTCGCGGCGGTCAACATCGTCGACGCCGTCGGCGGACGGGATCGCCCAACCGTTGTCGCCGTCGTACCACTCGTCCCACCAACCGTCGAGGATCGACAAGTTGAGGCCGCCGTTGAGCGCCGCCTTCATCCCCGACGTCCCACACGCCTCGTAGGGACGTAGCGGATTGTTGAGCCACACATCGCAGCCCGGGTAGAGCTGCTGCGCCATGGCAATGTCGTAGTTCGGCAGGAAGACGATCCGCCGCCGCACGACCGGGTCGTCGGAGAACCGCACGATCTCTTGGATCAGCTTCTTCCCGGTGTCGTCGGCGGGGTGCGACTTGCCGGCGATCACGAGCTGAATCGGGCGGTCGGGATGCAGCAGCAGCGACCTGAGCCGTTCCGGGTCACGCAGCATCAACGTCAGGCGCTTGTACGTCGGCACCCGGCGCGCGAAGCCGATCGTCAGCACGTCGGGGTCGAGCACGTTGTCGACCCAGCCCAGTTCGGCCTTCGACGCCCCCCGCCTGAGCCAGGAGCGGCGAACACGTGCCCGCACGTCCTTGACGAGCTTTTGACGCAGTCGTCGCTTGGTCTCCCACATGGTTGCGCCGGAGACCAGGTCGATGGCGCTCCAGTCGTCCGAGCCTCCGACGGCGGACAAGATCCCTTCCCGCTCGGCGACCTCGCAGACCTCGCGGGCCACCCAGGTGGGTGCATGGACGCCGTTGGTGATCGAGGTAATCGGGATGTCGGCCTCGTCGAAGCCCGGCCACAAACCGATGAACATCCCGCGCGACACATGGCCGTGCAGCCGGCTCACGCCGTTGGCGCGGCCGGCGAGCCGGAACCCCATCACGGCCATGTTGAACATGCTGGGATCCCCACCGTCGTAGTCCTCGGCGCCCAGCGCCAGGATCGAGCCGACGGGGACACCGGGGCTCGCGTTGGCACCGCCGAACTGCATCTCGATCAGGCTGCGGGGGAATCGGTCGATCCCGGCGGGCACGGGTGTGTGCGTCGTGAAGACCGTGCCCGCACGTGTCTTCTCGACCGCCGCGTCGAAGTCCAGGCCGTCGGACTCGATGAACTCGCGGATGCGCTCGATACCCAGGAAGCCCGCGTGCCCCTCGTTGGTGTGGAACACCTCGGGCGCCGCTGCACCGGTGATCCGGGAGAACGTGCGGATCGCACGTATGCCGCCGACGCCGAGCAGCACCTCCTGCAGAAGGCGGTGGTCACCGCCGCCGCCGTACAGCCGGTCGGTCACGTCACGCAAGGTGTCAAGATTATCTTCGATGTCGGAGTCGAGGAGCAGCAGGGGAACCCTGCCGACCTGGGCCACCCAGATGTGCGCCAGCAGCTCCTGGTCGCCAGGGACCTGGACGGAGACCCGGGCCGGTGCGCCCTCGTGCTCGCGCAGCAGCGTCAGCGGCAGCTCGTCGGGGTCGATGATCGGATATCGCTCCTGCTGCCATCCCTCTCGCGACAGCGACTGCCGGAAGTAGCCATGGCGGTACAGCAGGCCGACACCCACGATGGGCACGCCGAGGTCGCTCGCAGACTTGAGGTGGTCTCCCGCGAGGATGCCGAGGCCACCGGAGTACTGCGGCAGAACTGCGGTGATCCCGAACTCCGGCGAGAAGTAGGCGATCTGCCGCGGCGCGGAGGCTCCGAGTGACTGGTACCAGCGGTCGCCGGTCATGTATTCGGCCAGATCGGCGCTGGCGGTCTCGAGCCTGCTCACGAACGATGTGTCGGCAGCGAGCTGCTTGAGCCGCTCCGGCGGGACCAAGCCGAGCATCCTGACCGGATCGTGGGCGCTCGACGCCCAGGCGGCCCGGTCGATCGTCTCGAAGAGGTCCTGGGACGGGTGGTGCCACGACCACCTCAGGTTGGTGGCCAGCTCCTCGAGCCGCCGAAGCGGCCCGGGGAGCACAGGGCGGACGGTGAACCGTCTGATAGCGCGCACCGAGCCACGCTATAGCCGGCGCCCTCCCACTGCCCAACAAACGCCACACATCGGACGTGTCGATCGAGTCACGAGGGTCGCGGCAGGAGGCAGCCGGTCCGTGCCGGGTCAACGAGCCGGGTCAAGGTCCGGGGCGGCGTCGCGATGCGGAACGTTTGGCCTTTGCGGACGCCACCAGCGCCTTGATCCGCCGCTGGTTCTGCGGTTTACGGAGCTCGTCGATGAGCTTCTTCGCCAGTCCGAGCTTGACCACCGTGCGCAGGATCGCCATGGGGGCTCCTCTCCACATCCTCGCCACTGGCATACCCGTTCCCGCTGCGCCCACACCACCGGGCCGTCCGGCAGGCGCTTGTGCGCGCATCGCGACGGGCTGTGGCGTAAGTGGTACGAGGACTGGTTCGCGTGCAGTGCGACCCGCGGCTCGGATCTTCGCGCAGCGGTCTCAGCGGTCTCAGCGGGCAGGCGGATGTGCGGTGGCGGGCCTTGGTTCGCTAGGTTCGAGAGCCATGGTTGAGCGCATTCCGATCACAGACGTCGGCCCCGTCGTGGAGCGGGGTCACTACCCCGTCAAGGCCGTCGTCGGCGAGTCGTTCACGGTGACCGCGACGGCTTTCCGCGAAGGCCACGACGCCTTGGGCTGCGGCGTGGCCCTGACCGGCCCCGACGGCACTGACCGACGCCTTGTGCCGATGAGCGAGACGGACGAGCCAGACCGCTATCAGGCCCGTGTGACCCCAGACACCGAAGGGGCGTGGAGCTACCGGATCGAGGCCTGGTCGGAGCCGTATGCGACGTGGCGGCACGCGGCCGAGATCAAGATCGCTGCCGAGATCGACGTCGAGCTGATGCTGCTCGAGGGTGCGCTCGTGCTGGAGCGGGCAGCCGAACACCTCCCCGCCGGCGACGACTCCCAGCCGGCGCGGCGGGTGCTGTCGGCCGCGGCCACCGCCGCTCGCGACCGGACTCGCCCCATGCAGGTACGGCTCGCGGCGCTGACGAGCCCCGACGTCGACTCCGTGCTGGAGCGCTTCCCGCTGCGCGAGCTGGTCAGCACACAGGGACCGTTCCCGTTGTACGTCGACCGCGAACGAGCGCTGTACGGCTCCTGGTACGAGTTCTTTCCCCGCTCCGAGGGGGCAACGTACGACGAGAGCACCCGCCGCTGGACGTCCGGCACATTCGCCACCGCTGCCAAGCGACTGTCCGCCGTCGCCGACATGGGGTTCGACGTCGTCTACCTGCCGCCGGTGCATCCCATCGGTGCGGTCAACCGCAAGGGCTCCAACAACACGCTGACTCCTGCGCCGGGCGATCCCGGCTCCACGTGGGCCATCGGTTCCGGCGACGGCGGTCACGACGCACTGCATCCCGAGCTGGGCAGCTGGGCTGACTTTGACGCCTTCGTCGCTTCCGCGGAGGGTGTTGGACTCGAGGTCGCCCTCGACCTCGCTCTGCAGTGCGCCCCGGACCACCCGTGGGTGAAGCAGCACCCCGAGTGGTTCAACACCCGCGCCGACGGCTCGATCGCGTACGCCGAGAACCCTCCGAAGAAGTACCAGGACATCTACCCGCTCAACTTCGACCACGACTTCGACGGCCTCGCCCGCGAGATCGAGCGGATCGTCCGGCTGTGGATGGGCCATGGCGTCCGGATCTTCCGGGTCGACAACCCGCACACCAAGCCGGTGATGTTCTGGGAGTGGCTGCTCGGGAGGATCCGCGCCACCGACCCCGACGTCCTCTTCCTCTCAGAGGCGTTCACCCGCCCGGCGATGATGCGGGCGTTGGCGATGGTGGGGTTCCATCAGTCCTACACGTACTTCACCTGGCGCAACACCAAGTGGGAGATCGAGTCCTACCTGGACGAGCTCTCCCACGACACCAGCGACGTGATGCGGCCCAACCTGTTCGTCAACACTCCAGACATCCTGTCGGCGTACCTCCAGTACGGCGGGCCAGCGGCGTTTCGGGTGCGCGCGTCGCTCGCGGCGACCGCGGCGCCGAGCTGGGGTGTGTACGCCGGTTTCGAGCTGTACGAGCACGTGGCGATCAAGCCGGGGTCGGAGGAGTACCTGGACTCCGAGAAGTTCCAGTACCGCCCGAGGGACTGGGAGGCGGCCGCGAGCGAGAACCGCACCCTGGCGCCGTACCTGACGTTGCTGAACGACATCCGGCGCCGCCACCCCGCCCTGCAGCGGCTGCGCAACGTCACCGTGCACAGCAGCGACGACGAGTCCGTCGTGTGCTTCAGTAAGACCACGAGTGGTGACGAGGGCTACGACACCGTCATCGTCGTGGTCAACATCGACCCACACTCCACCCGCGAGACCAACGTGCACCTGAACATGCCGGCGCTCGGCCTGGACTGGCACGAGACGTTCTGGGTCGACGACGAGATCAGCGGGCAGACCTGGCGCTGGTCCGAACGCAACTACGTGCGGCTCGACCCGGCATACGAGTCCGCCCACATCTTGTCGATCCGAAGGACCTGAGCTGTGCCCGGCGATCCGATGTGGTTCAAGCGTGCGGTCTTCTACGAAGTCCTGGTGCGCTCGTTCAAGGACTCTGACGGCGACGGCGTCGGCGACTTCAACGGTCTGCGTGAGAAGCTCGACTACCTCGAGTGGCTCGGCGTCGACTGCCTGTGGATCCCGCCCTTCTACTCGTCGCCGCTCCGCGACGGAGGGTACGACGTCGCCGACTATGAGGGCGTCCTCCCCGAGGTCGGCAAGCTCGAGGACTTCAAGCGGTTGCTCGACGAAGCGCACGCCCGCGGCATCCGGGTGGTCGTCGACTTCGTGATGAACCACACGAGCGACCAGCACCGGTGGTTCCAGGAGTCCCGGAGCAACCGCGACGGGCCGTACGGCGACTTCTACGTGTGGTCAGACACCGACGAGCTGTACGAGGACGCGCGGATCATCTTCGTCGACACCGAACCGTCGAACTGGACATGGGACCCGGTGCGCCAGCAGTACTACTGGCACCGTTTCTACAGCCACCAGCCGGACCTGAACTTCGACAACCCCGAAGTTCACGAGGCGATGCTGAACGCGTTGCGTTTCTGGCTCGAGATGGGCATCGACGGGTTCCGGCTGGACGCCGTCCCCTACCTGTACGAACGCCGCGGAACCAACTGCGAGAACCTTCCTGAGACGCACGAGTTCCTGCGGATGGTCCGCAGGACCATCGACGACGAATACCCCGACCGGGTGCTGCTGGCCGAGGCGAACCAGTGGCCGTCCGAAGTCGTCGACTACTTCGGCACCTTCGACCAAGGCGGGGACGAGTGCCACATGTGCTTCCACTTCCCGGTCATGCCGCGCATCTTCATGGCCGTCCGTCGCGAGTCGCGCTACCCGATCTCTGAGATCCTCGAACAGACGCCAGCGATCCCGGATCACTGTCAGTGGGGCATCTTCCTCCGCAACCACGACGAGCTCACGCTGGAGATGGTCACGGACGAGGACCGCGACTACATGTGGGCGGAGTACGCCAAAGACCCGCGGATGAAGGCCAACATCGGTATCCGGCGCCGGCTGGCACCGCTGCTCGAGAACGACGTCAACACCATGGAGCTCTTCACCGCACTGCTGCTGTCGCTGCCAGGCTCCCCCGTCCTCTACTACGGTGACGAGATAGGCATGGGCGACAACATCTGGCTCGGAGACCGTGACGGCGTTCGTACGCCGATGCAGTGGACGCCGGACCGCAACGCTGGGTTCTCCACGGCGACGCCCGGCAAGCTCCACCTGCCCACCGTGCAGGACCCCGTGTTCGGCTACCAGTCCGTCAACGTCGAAGCCCAGCTGGAGAACACGTCGTCGCTGCTGCACTGGACCCGACGGATGGTGCACGCACGCAAGCAGCACCCGGCGTTCGGCCTCGGCACGTTCACCGACCTGGGCGGCAGCAACCCGAGCGTCTTCTCGTTCAGCCGCGACTTCGGCGACGACACGGTCCTGTGCGTCAACAACCTCGGCCGCTTCCCGCAGCCGGTCGAGCTCGACCTCCGACGATGGGAGGGCAGCGAGCCTATCGAGATGCTGGGCCACGTTAAGTTCCCCCGCATCGGGGAACTGCCCTACCTGTTGACCTTGTCAGGACACGGTTTCTACTGGTTCCTGATATCGCGGACCGAGGAGGCCTCCGCCCAGTGACGTCCGGTTACGCAGAGAAACTGGCCGCCTACTTCTCTGGCCGGCGCTGGTTTACCGGCAAGGGCCGGGGGTTCTCCGTCACCCACGTGTACACGATGCCCTGGCTGACCGAGAGCGAGGCCGGGACTGGGGCACGTGTGCGGATCGAGATCGTCAGCGTCGAGTACGACGACGGCCGCTCCGACTCTTACCAGTTCCCCGTCGCCTACCTCCCCGCTGAGGACCCGGCGTACGCCCACGCTCTGGTGGGCACTGTCGAGGACGACGAGCTGGGGACGGTCGCGGCCTATGACGCGGTTTACCTGAAGGAAGCCTCTGGCATGTTTCTGCGTGGCTTCCACAAGCGTAAGGAGAGCGGCGACGTCTCGTTTCGTGTAGTCGAGGAAGCCGAGCTGCCGGGAGAGGACGCCGTTGGGACGGTGATGACCGCGGAACAGTCGAACACCTCGATCGCATTCGGCAACGAGGCGATCTTGAAGCTTTTCCGGCGTGTCACGTCCGGACACAACCCCGACATTGAGATCCAGGTGGCGTTGACGAGGCGGGCCGACGAGCACGTCGCGCCTCTGCTCGGGTGGCTGCACGGTGCATGGGCCGACTCCACTGGGGCCCCGGTCGAGGGCGACTTGGGGATGCTGCAAGTCTTTCTGCGCACTGCGACCGACGGGTGGGACCTGGCGACGGCGAGTGTGCGGGACCTTCTCATCGAGGCGGATCTGTACCCCGACGAGGTCGGTGGCGACTTCGCCGGCGAAGCCGAGCGCCTCGGCGAGGCGACAGCAATCGTGCACCGGCACCTCGCCGAGATCTTCGGCACCGACACGCTGACGAGCGATCAGCTCGGCGCCCTCGCCGCCGCGATGGGCGAGCGGCTCAGCAGCGCGGTCAAGACTGTGCCCGAGCTCGAAGCTCATGCACGGGGGCTGCTAGACCGCTACGACCGGCTAGCCCGGCTCGTCGTACCAGTGCAGGTGCAGCGCATCCATGGCGACTTCCACCTCGGCCAGACGCTCCGCACCGTCAACGGCTGGAAGATCATCGACTTCGAGGGTGAGCCGGCCAAACCGCTGCCGGAGCGACAGGCGAGGGACTGCGTGCTGCGCGACGTCGCCGGCATGCTGCGATCCTTCAGCTACGCCTCCGGAGCGACCCTGCATCAGTTCGGTATGACCGAGCAGCTGCACTACCGCGCAGACGAATGGACTGCTCGCAACAGCGCGGCCTTCCTCGTCGGTTACCTCGGCCAGTCGGCCAGCATCCCCGGCCAGCAGGAGCTGCTGGCAGCGTACGAAGCAGACAAGGCGGTCTACGAGGCGGTCTACGAGACTCGCAACCGCCCTGCCTGGCTTGCGATCCCGCTCAGGGCCATCGAACGCATCGCGACCACCGAGGTCTGACATGGCTCGAAATCCCGAGCGGTTCCCTGTGTCAACGCCAGAACTCGATGCCCTGGTCGGTGGAACACACAGCAGTCCGCACGCGGTGCTCGGGCCACACCCCCACGACGGAGGTGTCACGGTGCGCGCCCTGCGCCCGCTTGCCGACTCGGTGCAGGTGTGCGTCGGCTCCGTGACGATCGCCCTGGAGCACGAGCACGCCGGCGTGTGGGCTGCCGTGCTGCCGCAGAGCGAGGTCACCGACTACCGGCTGCAGGTGCAATACGCCGGCGCTCCGCCGGCTCTGTTCGACGACCCGTACCGCTACCTCCCGACTGTCGGGGAGATCGACCAGCACTTGATCAACGAGGGCCGCCACGAGCAGCTGTGGAGCGTGCTCGGCGCGCACGTCCGCAGGTATGACACCGGCGGGGGCCGGGTCACCGGGACGTCGTTCGCGGTGTGGGCGCCCAACGCCCGCGGTGTCCGGGTGACGGGCGACTTCAACTACTGGGACGGTCGCAGTCACCCGATGCGCCAGCTCGGGTCGTCGGGCATCTGGGAGCTGTTCGTCCCCGATGTCGGCGGCGGCAGTCGCTACAAGTTCGAGGTGTTGGGCGCCGATGGCGGCAGGAGGCAGAAGGCCGACCCGATGGCTCAGCACACCGAGGTGCCACCCATGCGTGCGTCGGTCGTCTTCGAGTCGGCGTACGAGTGGGGCGACGCAGACTGGCTCGAACGGCGCGCCCAGCAACGCGTGGTCCAGCGCCCGATGAGCACGTACGAAGTGCACCTCGGCTCGTGGCGACGTGGCCTTGACTACCGCGAGCTGGCCGAGCAGCTGGTGGCGTACGTATCCGAGCTCGGCTTCACCCACGTGGAGCTGCTCCCTGTCATGGAGCACCCGTTCGGCGGCTCGTGGGGCTACCACGTCACCTCGTTCTTCGCTCCGACGGCGCGCTTCGGAAACCCCGACGACTTCCGTTACCTGATCGACCGCCTGCACGCGGCTGGTATCGGGGTCATCCTCGACTGGGTGCCCGGCCACTTCGCCACTGACGACTGGGCGCTGGCCCGGTTCGACGGGACTCCGCTCTACGAGCACGGCGATCCCCGTCGAGGCTGGCACGCCGAGTGGGGTTCCTACATCTTCGACTTCGGCCGCTCCGAGGTACGGAACTTCTTGGTGGCGAACGCGGTGTACTGGCTCGAAGAGTTCCATGTCGACGGGCTCCGCGTCGACGGAGTCGCATCGATGATCTATCTCGACTACGCCCGCGAGGCAGGTGAGTGGACTCCCAATGTCCACGGCGGTCGCGAGAACCTGGAGGCAGTGGCTTTCCTGCAGGAGATGAACGCCACCTGCTACAAGCGGATGCCGGGGACGGTGACCGTCGCCGAGGAGTCCACGTCTTGGCCCGGCGTCACCCGACCGACCCACGTCGGTGGGCTCGGCTTCGGTTTCAAGTGGAACATGGGCTGGATGCACGACTCACTCGGCTACATCGCGAACGACCCGGTGCACCGCCAATATCACCACCACCGGATGACGTTCTCGATGATGTACGCGTACGCCGAGAACTACGTACTGCCGATCTCTCATGACGAGGTCGTCCATGGCAAGGGGTCGTTGCTGCGCAAGATGCCCGGTGACCGCTGGCAGCAGCTCGCGAACCTGCGGGCATACCTGGGGTTCATGTGGGCACACCCGGGCAAGCAGCTCATCTTCATGGGTTCCGAGTTCGCGCAGGAGTCGGAGTGGGCGGAGGGGCGTGAGCTCGACTGGTGGCTGCTCGACCACGTCGAGCATCTCGGTGTGCACGACCTCGTCGCGGATCTCAACCGCCGCTACCTCGACAACTTGGCGCTGTGGTCACTCGACCAGGACCCATCTGGCTTCGCGTGGATCGACGCCAACGACAACACGAACAACGTGTTCAGCTTCCTGCGCACTGGCTCAGACGGCACTCACGTCGCCTGCATCTCCAACTTCGCAGCAGTTCCCCACCACGACTACCGGGTCGGCCTCCCCGAAGCGGGTAGCTGGGAAGAGGTGCTCAACACCGACGCCAGCACCTACTACGGCTCCGGCGTGGGCAACTTCGGCGCCGTCGCGGCGAGCCCCAAGGGCTGGCACGGCCGACCGGCGTCAGCGGTCGTGCAGCTTCCCCCGCTGGGCACCGTTTGGCTGCGCTGGACGCCACGCTGACCGAGGCTGCTAGACACGCGAACTGCCGACCAACGGCCGCCGAACCGCGCAACAGGGGGTGTTTCGGTCAGGAGCCGCGCGCCGAGACCAGGCCGCCGTACTGGCCGATCACGAGGGGCTTACCTTCAGCAGGCACCAGCATCAACACCTGGTGTCGGTAATTGAGCGTGGCGGACCTGGTGACCGGAGTAGGGAAGTACGCCGCCGCCTGCAGACCTGCGAAGCTCAGCGACCGTCTCCGCTTCACCGTGTATCGGTCGGTTCGCTCGAGCGTCGCGAAGACCAAGGCGCCGCCGTCGGAGAGGCGGATGGCGTGCCGCACCGGCATCGCCGACCAGTGCTGGGCGAAGGTGACGTTCTCGACAGGCTGCGCCTCAGCCAGGGTGCGCATCTGGCTGATGAACGAGTCCTTCACGAACGCGGCGGCCTCGGGTCCGTCAGGATCGGTGAGGGTCGCCGCGTAGTCGTCGACGAGCCGCTGAGGGAAGCCACGCGCCGGCGTGCGGCCGTCAGACCACTGGCCAGTCTCGGAGGCGAGGGTCACCGCGCTGCCGTCGGCCTGCTGGGCGACCGCGCCGACGTCGGTCGAGCCGGCGAGCCGCGGCGCCTCGGTGAGTAGCCAGGGTGACGTGCTCCGACGCCGCACGAACACCGCCGCCACCAGCTCGTCGGTTCCTGCAGTCTTGGTGACGGTCGCGAACCACAGCGGATAGGCGTCGAAGTTGGCAGCGACGAGCAGCCGGGTGTGCCCGAAGTGGACTGGCTTGGTGCTCACCGCCAGCCGCTGGCGCAGATAGAACGCGCCGCGGTCGACGGCGAGCAGCGGGCCACCTTCGACGTCGACGAGTAGACCAGCGTCGACGGCGGCGTCTGCTTGCGACCGGATGCGGTTGTAGCGGTCGATGACGGAGTCGGCAGCGGCCAGCGTCGTGGCGCGCTTGCTCAGGTCGAGGTTGTCCTTGGAGCTCGCCAGCCCGCAGCCAGCGAGCAGGATCGACGCGACCAGGCACGACACCCGCAGGTGGACGGGTCGCCTCACCCGGGGCTCACTGTCAGGACCCGCCCGACGACCATGAGCCCGAACCCGAATACCGCCATGCCCAGACCGCCGACGAACGCGCCACTGCGCAGCGCCGTGACCGTCGCCTCGATGCGCACCCCGGGGCGCAGGTCGGCGTTGGTCACCACCACGTCGACCGAGTCGTCGGGCAGGGTGAAGGTCATGGACGCCTCGCCCACAGCGGTCTCGCTGACCAGCCACCAATCCAGCTTGGCCGGCAATCGTGCTGCGCTGTCGTCACCGGCGACCTGACTCGTCGTCGTGTCCCAGGGCAGCGAGATCATGTCGACTCGGGTGTATGCCGAATCGGCGAGGTAGTCCTTCACGTCGACATCGTGAGCGAGCCCCACGAAGACCCTGCGCTCGTCGGCCGAGATGACGCGGACCTGCACCGTTGGACCGGCGTACCCGATCGCGCTGGGCGCGGTGGCGATCGCGATTCCCTTGCTGGAGAGAGGATGTGGGCCACTCACCACCTCGTCGTCAGGACCGAAGAGGACGGCTATGGCAGCGCCGAAGATCACTAGGAGGGCGCCGAGCAGGATCACCAACCACCCGCCAGCTCGTCGCACGTCAGTCCCGCCACATGCGGTCAGCGCAACGTCGTCGCGTCAGACGGCGGCACGACCGCGAGGGCTGCCCACGGAGGCGCCATCGAAGCAGTCGTCACGATGCGGCCATCAAAAGAGCGCGCTGGCCAGCTGCTGGCGAGCCTTGGCGACACGAGTATCGGCGTCTCCGACGACCCCGAACATCTCGATCAGATGTCTGCGCGCCGCCTCTCGCTCGTCACCCCTGACTTGGCGGACGAAGTCGATCAACCGCCCGAACGCATCGTCGACGTTTCCGCCCAACAGGTCGAGGTCGGCTGCCAGCGTCTGGGTGTCCAGGTCGTCCGGTCGCTGCGCCGCCGCTTCCCGGGCGGCGGTGGGGTCGATGCCCTGCGTGCGCCTGAGCAGCTTCGCCTGAGCGAGACCGAGCTGGGCCTCCGGGTCGCCGGGGACGGTCCGCAGCGCCTCTTCATAGCCGAAAACGGCGGCATCGAGATCCCCCGAGAGCAACGCCTGTTCGGCCTCGGGGAACCGAGCTTCGGGCTCGACCACATCGGCATCCTGCGAGAGCTCTTCCGCCGCCGGACCCACGGGCTCGGCCGTCCCAGTGACGCCGTTGGCAACCGCGGCCTGCAGAATCTGCTCGACCAGTGCCCGCATCTCGGCCTCGGGTAGCGGCTCCTGGATCAGTGGCGCGAGCTGACCACGCAATGCGGCGACGACCAGCGGCACCTGCGGGATGCCGAGTGCCTCCGCGAGTGCCGGTTGCGCGCCGACGTCGACTCGGGCGAAGAGGAACCGGCCGCCGGAGTTGTCGGCGATCCTGGTCAGGACATCGTTGATCTCGACCGAGGCGGGCGCCTCCTGCGACCAGAAGCTGACGATGACGACCACGGTCATCGACCGTTCGACCACCTCGCTACGCAAAGCCTGCTCGCTCGCGACGTCGAACGAGTAACGACCGGTGCCGGCGGCGACACCAGGCCCAGCCCCCGGTGCGGCTGTCGACGTGCCGCCGGACTTACGCAGCGAGGACAGGTCGATCGCGCCGGGGCGCGAGAACTGCGGAACCGTCATGGCCTCATCCTAGTGCCGTGCGCGGCGTGCCCTCCCACGGCTCGACAGGCGACATTAGGCTGGCACGCGTGTCCACGGTTCCCCCACAACCGACGCTCACTGACGGAGTCGTAGTGCTACGGCCGTGGCGTGACAGCGACATCGAGCCGGCTCGACTGTCCCACGACGAGGAGATCGCCCGCTGGTTCGGCTTCCCGGTCGTCGTGCCGACGTACGAGCAACATGCGGCGGCGGTGCAGCACTGGCGGGAGCAGTATGCAAACGACCGAGCGATCGTCGTCTTCCTGGTCGAGTACGACGACAAGCCGGCCGGATCCGTCGACATCCGCAGCCGCGGGGACGGACGCGGCGAGCTCTCGTGGGCGCTCTACAGCGGCATGCGCGGACAAGGTCTCGCCACCCGGGCGTTGCGACTGCTCATCAGCTACGCGTTCGAGCAGCTCAATATGGCTCGGGTCGAGGCGCGGGTCGACCCGGAGAACACCCGGTCGTTACGCGTCGCCAGCCGCGCCGGCCTCCGGCGTGAGGGGTTGTTGCGCCAGCACGAGACGATCGGCGGCAAGCGCCGTGACCACGTCATCCTCGCGCGGCTGGCCGCTGACGTCGAGCCGTCGAGGGCCGAGGGGTTCCGAGCGATCCTCAACGCCGGCCTTCCGCGCAAGCGCGCCATCTCGCAGCTGCTGGTCAGAGACCACGAGCAGCGAGTGCTGCTGTGCCAGCTCACCTACAAGTCCGACTGGGATCTGCCAGGTGGGGTCGTCGAGGTGGGCGAGTCGCCCGTGGTAGCGGTCACCCGCGAGGTCACGGAGGAGCTGGCGCTCGACCTGCCGGCACGGGGGCTCCTCGTGGTGGACTGGCTCCCGCCGTGGTCGGGCTGGGACGACGCCTTGTGCCTCGTCTTCGACGGCGGCGTGCACGACCCGTCGATCGTGGACGCTGTCGTGCCGGAACCTCGCGAGATCGTCACCGCTGAGCTGTGTACGCGCCAGCAGGTTCGCGAGCGCTGCCGCGACTTCACTGCACGCCGCATCGAGCAAGCGGTCGCGGTCGTGGACGGCGGCTCGGGGGTCGGCTATCTTCAGTCAGGCGTCCGCCGCTCCCCCGATTCGTCCGACCCACGGCCCACAAACCCAGCCTGAGCCGCCCGGACGAATCCGAAGGAACCGACGGCACGGATCGGGGGGCGTCAGAAACGCGCGGGCTCGCGGTACTCGCCCCACTCGGCGCGCAACGCGTCACAGATCTCGCCCAAGGTGGCTTCGACGCGGACCGCCTCGAGCATCGCCGGGATCATGTTGGCGTCGGTGCGCGAGACGTCGACCATGGTGGCCAGCGCCGCTCCGACCGCATGCTGGTCGCGCGCCGCACGGCGATCGACCAGCTCACGCACCTGCTCGACCTCGACCTCGTGGGACACCCGGAGGATCTCGAGCTCGCCGCTGACCGTCGAGGTGTGGCAGTTGACCCCGACCACCAGCTTCTCCTGCTTCTCGAGGGCCGTCTGGTACTGGAACGCCGCCTCGGCGATCTCGGACATGAACCAGCCGTCCTCGATGCCCCGCAGGATGCCAGGCGTCATCGGCCAGCCGCCGCCCTGGTTGTCGCCGATGCTGGCGCGCACCTGCTCGGCGAGCGCTCCGGTGTCGCCGGACCTGAGCTTCGAACCACCGATTTCGAGGATCTTGTCGAAGATGGCGTAAGCCTCGGCCTCGATCTTGTCGGTGAGCGCCTCGACATACCAAGATCCGCCGAGCGGGTCGGCGACGTTGGCTACCCCGGTCTCTTCCATCAGCACCAGCTGCGTGCGCAGCGCGATCTCGGCCGCCTGCTCCGTCGGCAGCGCGAGCGTCTCGTCGAGCGCGTTCGTGTGCAGCGAGTTGGTGCCTCCGAGCACCGCCGACAGCGCCTCGACGGCGGTCCGCACGACGTTGTTGTACGGCTGCTGAGCGGTCAGCGACACCCCGGCGGTCTGGGTGTGGAAGCGCAGCCCTTGTGCCTTCTCGGTCTTCGCGCCGTAGACGTCGCGCAACCAACGCGCCCAGATGCGGCGAGCGGCACGGAACTTGGCGATCTCCTCGAAGAAGTCGAGGTGGGCGTCGAAGAAGAACGACAGCCCAGGCGCGAACTTCTCGATGTCGAGGCCGCGGGACAGGCCGAGCTCGACGTATCCGAACCCGTCCGCGAGGGTAAAGGCGAGCTCCTGCGCAGCGGTCGAGCCGGCCTCACGGATGTGATAACCGGAGACGGACAGCGGCTTGTACGCCGGGATGTCGCGCGCGCAGTACTCCATCAGGTCCCCGATCAAGCGCAGGTGCGGCTCGGGACCGAAGATCCACTCCTTCTGGGCGATGTACTCCTTGAAGATGTCGGTCTGCAGAGTGCCGTTGAGCTTCCCGATGTCGGCGCCCTGGCGTTCGGCCGCGACGAGATACATGCAGAAGACGGGGACCGCTGGCCCGGAGATCGTCATCGACGTCGTGACGTCTTCGAGAACGATGCTGTCGAACAGCGCCTCCATGTCTGCCGCAGTGTCGATCGCCACGCCGCAGTGGCCCACTTCACCGAGTGCCTGGGGGTCGTCGCTGTCGCGTCCCATCAAGGTCGGCATGTCGAAGGCGACCGACAGGCCGCCGCCGCCTTGCTCCAAGATCATCCGGTAGCGCTCGTTGGTCTGCGCAGCGTTGCCGAAGCCGGCAAACTGCCGGACGGTCCACGCACGCCCGCGGTAGCCGGTTGCGTGGAGCCCTCGGGTGAACGGGAACTCGCCCGGCCAGCCGATCTGCTCGAACCCGGCGTAGTGCCTGCCCTCTGCGGGACCGTAGACCGGCGCGACCTCGGCGCCCGAGAGCGTGGTGAAGTCGGCGTCACGGACCCGGGATGCGTCGTAGCGCTGCTGCCAACGTTGACGACCTGCCTCGATGTCCGCGTGGTTCGACGTGCTGGGGGTATCGCTCATGCCTGAATCCTCGCAAGGGGCGCCGAGATGGTGACCCGGCCACTTAGTTGGACGTCCAACTAAAAGTCTACGACAGGGCCCCACCCGGCACCAACCGTCCTCGCTCACCCGTCACATCTGCCGGGTCAAACGCGCATAAGTGACGGGTCAACGCGCATATGTGACGGGTCAACGGGTATCAGATCTGGTCGGTGCCGTGTCTGGTCGAAAGTCACCGGCGGCGAGCCGAATCGGCCGCAACAAGGCGGTCAAGGAGTCCAAGTCGGGACCGGCCAGCACTCCCACCCCGAAGTCAGCCTTGACCAGGTCCGCGGTGGCCTTCTCGGCCAAGTCTCGACCGGACTCGGTGATCTCGGCCAAGATCGTGCGACCGTCGGTCGGGTGCGGTCGGCGTACGACGTGGCCCGACGCCTCGAGCCGGTCGATGATCGACGTGATCGACGTCGGGTGCACCTGCAGTCGCTCCCCCATCTTGCCCAGCGGCAGCGACCCGTGCCGGGAGAAGGTCAGCAGCACCAGCGCTTCGTATCGCGCGAACGTCAACCCGTGCGTGCGAAGCAGCTCGTCGAGCTCTCCCAGCACCAGTTGCTGCACCCGCATCAGGCTGGTGACGGCCCGCATCTCGGCGACTCCGTCCCAGCGCAGACCCCACTGTCGAGCCGCTTCGGCAATCGGGTCGAACGGGAGCGGTGACTTGCGCGCCATCAGACGACCCTATCCAGCCCAGACCCCGCCGTACGCCGACAAGCCGCCCCCCCGAGACCGCACCACGCGTCACCGGGTGGACTCGCGCAGCGTGGCGGCGCGGGCACGACGGACCGCGAGCGCAGCGACTGTGGTGGCCAGCACCACCAAGACCATCGTGACGGCACCGACCAGCAGACTCAGGCCAGGAAGATCCAGCGAGTCGACGACGCGCGGAGTCCGGATGTCGTCGACGCGTCCGAGCGTGACGCTGCGCACGACGAGGTACTGCGAGAGCGCCCCTGCCGCGATCCCGGCGAGACCGGCGACCCCCAGCACGGCACAGATCTCGACGAACACGGCCTGCATGACGTGTCGGCGCCGAACCCGACCACCCGAAGTGATGCGGAGTCACGCCGGCGATCGGGCATCTGCACGAGCAACGTCACCATGAGACCGGCCATGGCCAGGCCGATCGCCGCGAACGCCGCCACCAGGTAGAGGTTGAGCGACAGCGCGTACGCGTCCTGGTCGAGCACGCTCTTGATCTGGCTCAACGAGACAGGTGTGGAGATGCCGCGGCCGGCCAACGCGTCCAGAACCGGCTTCGGCGTGTCGGAACGCGCCAGCACATGCACCTCTGTCTGCGCCTCGGAGACAGGGTTGTCACGGGTGAACATCGTGTAGTCGATCATCAGTCCGCGCGGCCCGAGGAACGGCATCGAGTCGGCCGTCGCGACCGGACGCACGGCCAACCCGTCAGTCGCGCCGGTCTCGAGCAGCTCGGTGTCGCCGCTTCGTCCCCGTACCGACATCCGCGCGCTGCGGCCGAGCAGCACCGGTCGCACCGTGGGCACATCGGCAGGACTGATCTGCATCAGGGCGACCTCGCCGTGCGTGTCTACTGCTACCTTCAACCGGCCGCCGTCGGCCATGGGTACGGCGGTCGGTGGGCGCGCGTCGCTCACGAGCGAGACGGGTTGCCAGGCCCCGCCGTCCAGCAACGACTCTCTCAGACGCCCGTCGACGGAGATCTTCGCGATCTCGAACGATCCCACCAAGTTCGACGGGGAAGCCGCCGAGGGCCCGAACGACACGGTCCGCACCGTGCAACCGCCGGCGCAGAAGGGTACCCGTGTGACCGCGGTGGACTCCCCAGGCCGGTACGGTCCGAGGAAGGCGACGCGTTGCTTCCCCTTGGCGGTCTCCATCCTCACCCCGATCGAGATGCTGTCGGCGTTGTCGCTGCCGTCCGGGGCGCTGAGCTGGTTGTCACCGGTCATCGCCAGCGTGGCGCCGGTGAACGTCATCGGCGGTCGCGTCGGTGAAAGAGCCCGCGACACGTCCACCGCGTCCAGCCCCGGTGTCCAGGACGTTGGCCACTCCGCCACCCGGCCGAGGCGCGGCGCGTCGACGATCAGCTTCTCCCCTACGTCGGCGTAGATCAGCACCCCCGCCGCCATCAGCCACCGCCCGTCAGGGTCGATCTCGTGGGTGGCCGCGACGGTCTCGGCCAGCGGCGTGCTCGAGGTGAAGGAGTACGCCGCCCCGACGCGGGTGGCCGCGGTGCTCGCGCGCCAGTCGCTTGCTGCCGAGTAGACGCCGGCGGCGAACACCGAGATCGCCAGCGCAGCGGTCAACGGCAAGATGACCAGACTGCCCTCCTGCCGACGGCTCACGGCGCGCGCGGACACGAAGCCGGCGATTCCGCGCCGTCTGGCCGTGTGTTGCGCCCACCCACGGGCCACCTGCACGGCCATCCAGCCGACGATCAGTCCGGTGGCCAGTGCCAGCACCAGCGGCAGCAGCAGATCGCTCGTCTCCGGTTTCGACCGGCCTTTCGCCGTCAGGGCGGTTGCGACAAGGGCAACGGCCGCGGCGATGAGCGCCATCTGGGCCACCAGCGCGAAGCGGTTGCCGCGCTGAGGTCGGCGTACGCCGGCGTGCTGTGACGACAAAGGCTCGGCGAGCGCCCTGCGCACGGTGAGCACGGTGGCACCGAGCGTCGCGACGAGTACCAACGCCGCGGCGGACAGGCTGGCCAGTCCCAGCGGGGTGTGCAGCCCGGGCTCGAGCCAGGCTCGCGCCAGCTGCTCGGCGGACAGGTAGCCGAGCGCCACCCCGACCGGCGTCGCGATCGCCAGGATCGTGGCCGGTTCGGCCAGACCGAAAGCCCACATCTGACGCCGCGACAGCCCCCGCAGCGAACCGAGTGCCAGCTCCGCCCGCCGCTGGTCGGCAGCCGCGCCCAACAGCCGCACCAGCAAGGCCAGCGCCACCAGCACCAGCACCAGCGAGACGACAGCCGGTGTGACGGTCGCCCGCGCTGTGGCGCGGTTGCTGTCGATCTCCTTGAGCAGGAACGGCAGCGTCGAGTCACTGGTCATTCTGTAACGCCCGCCGTCGAGCCCGCGCAGCTCGGAAGGCGGGTCCTGCACCACCCTCGCCGCCGCCCGGACGTCGCTGGACTGGGTCGTCGGACCCGTCGCCAACCGCCTGTCGACCAGCACCTCCCACCCTCGGGCAGGGAGCGCGTCGAAGGTGGAGCGGTCCACGAACAACGGCGCGGGGTTGTAGACGCCGGGACCGGTCGACGACGGGGAGTACGGCACCCGCGCGGTCCGGCTCTCGTCGAAGAAGAACCCCGACGCTTCGGCCGGGATGGTGTAGGTACCCACGACGGTGAGGTCGGAGCGGAGTCCTTTGAAGGGGACGGTCTCGCCGACAGCGACGTCCGTGTCGACACTGTCCAGCTCGTGCAACAACACCTCACCCGGCTTGCTGGGGCAGCGACCCTTGATGACCAGCCGCTCGCAGCTGCCGTCCTTCGCCATCAGCACAACGTGGCCGTCGTAGGGAAGGCCGAACACCTGGCTCAGCCAGTCGGGGTCGGAGCGCAGCGTCACCGTCGGTACGCCGAACGAGCCGGCCAGCTGGTCGGCGCCCCCGCGCTCAGCCGCAGTGGCTGCTGCCGCGACGGCTCGCGGGCCGCTCGGGCGATAGGCGATCGTGACGCCGGTGCTAACGGGGCTTGCCCCTCGGAACCGACGCGGAACAACGTCAGCAGCGTCGACTTGCCCGACCCCGACGGCCCGAGGAACGCGACCCGCTCCCCGGCCACGATGTCGAGGTCGACACCCTGCAGTGCCACCACGTCGTGTCCCTCGAAGGTGCGGTACAGGTGGACGACGCCGCGGCAGGTGATGCTCAGGCCACGCTCGGCCCGGTCATCGACCGACCCGCTGCGAGGCTGGACCTCCTCGATC
>JACCVZ010000380.1 GCA_013697905.1 Nocardioidaceae bacterium | reverse complement strand
GGGAACGCCCGACAGCGGTGCCCAGTCCCTGAGCGCCGTGAACATGCGAACCAAGCGCGCCTCAGGCGAACGCGGGCATCACCCGGTCCGCGACGAGCTGCAGCTGGCCGTTGACGTCCGGCACGTTAGCGACCTGGGTGACCGGACAGACCTCGCGGCGGAACTTGTGCCCGGATGAGAAGCAGTTGTACGCCGGGTCGCGCCATTGCTCGATGAAGTCTTCGACCAGGTCCCCCGTCGCCGTTCGGGTCATATCCGTTGCCGTCGGCCACGCGTCGATCTCCCTCGTTCGCCGGTTCAACGCCGCGCGACGGCGGCGGATCGGCGCTCTCGTAGCCGGAAGGTGAGAGCCCCGAATCGGGAGGCCAAGTGATTCGTCGCGCCGGGGTGGCGTCGCCACACCCCGGCAGCGGTGCTACGCCGGCCGCGCCGGCAGCCACCCTCGCTGTCGGCTGCGGCCAGCAGCCGAACGTGCGATCAGGCGCCTGCCTCACCGGTTCGGCGGCTGACTCCCGGCGACTCCACCTTGCTTCAAAGAGCCTCAGAAACGATGCAAGGCCCGCTGATGAGGACTTCGAGTCATGGGCGATACTGGGCTCGAACCAGTGACCTCCGCCTTGTCGAGGCGGCGCTCTCCCAGCTGAGCTAATCGCCCTGGGAGGCGCAAGCCTAGCAATCCGAAAGGGGCCGACGGGTGCGCCGCGATCCCGTGTGAGCGGCTTCCCTCCTAGGATGTGCGCTGTCCCTCGGCGCCGTGGCGGAGTGGCTACGCAGCGGCCTGCAAAGCCGTGTACACCAGTTCGATTCTGGTCGGCGCCTTCCCCTCAATCCCAGTCATAGAGCCAAATCCCACCGCTGCCGGCAACCCACCGGACGTCGACGGGTCCCGAGCGGGTCCCGAGAATGGCACGATGGTCTCCCGGAAGGCGTCCTCGAGTGCCTGAGCGTGCTCGGGGCGCGGCTTGTGGTGCAGGTAGCGCTGGGTCGTGGAGTAGTGCGCCTGGCGCATGTAGGGCCTGCACCGTCGCCGGGTCGAGCTTGCGGATCGCCGCCGCGTCGGCGCACGTCGTCTGCGGCGCCGTCAAGCCGCCACGCGTCGTGCTGCGTGCGCTCGACCGCCGCGCCGCTCCAACCGGCGCAGTGACCAGTAGAGATGGCGCCCCTCGAGCGCGACCATCGCGAGACTGCCGCCTCCACCAGCAGCGACCTCGCGCAGCCCGCGCTGGCTGAGTCCAATTCGAGCGCTCACCACGACCTCTGCAGAGCCAATTCACTCGACAATACCTGTTGTGTCTGACATAATAGGTAGATTGGAGATCAGGTGGACACGAGCGGCGACAAGGCACCGCATCAGCCGCGACCGCAGCGCTCACGTCATATGCACCGCCACGACCGTGCTGCGGAGGCCGCGCCCGCTACCTCGCGTCTCAAGGCCGACCGGGTCGTCTTCCTCGGCTGCGATCAGGACGGGACGCTGCTGGAAGTCATGGCCGTCGAAACCGATCCGGGCCTGCTGGTCATCCACGCCATGCAGATGCGAGAGAAGTACCGCCCCTACCTCGACCCAGAAGAAGGAGAACACGATGCCTGACAACCCCTCCAAGCGCATCCTGGCGACCGCCCGGGACGGCACTCCAATCACCGAAGAGCTCGCCGAGGAACTCGCCGACGAGGCCGAAGCCGGATATGACCTCAGCCACGCGCGGCGCGTTGGACGCAAGTCACTCGCCGGCGGAGACGGCGCATCGCCACGCGTCAACTTCCGCCTGCGGCCCGACCTGTACGAGCAGGCGACGCAGCGCGCCAGCAGCGAAGGCAAGACGCTCAGCGAACTCGCGCGCGAAGCGCTCGAGCGGTACGTCGCGAAGTAGAGCCCAGCCGATCTCACGTCGGCGTGTCTCCGCGCGCGTTTACCCGCCACTCCTCGAGCAGCGCATCGTCGGCCACCTCCCAGAGGCGGAGCACGTGCGGGTGCAGATTCAGCCACAGCGAGCACGGCGGTACGCCGATCGCGGACGGCACGCCGGGTCGAAGCTGGTGCGCGACCTCGACGGTCTCGCCCCAGGTCGGGATGCGCCCGGGACCGCGCAGGCTGATGTGCCAGCGCAGCGGCGACGTCGGGAGCCCGCCGCACTGTTCGCGACCGACGAAGGCTTGGAAGC